>DATFXC010000206.1:0-3759 GCA_035258625.1 Candidatus Udaeobacter sp.
AGGACGAGCGATGGCCGGCACATACGCGCCCTACCATTATCGTTCTTGTTACGCAAAACGCGGCTCGCGCGCAAATTTGAAAGCCGCGAGGGGCCCCACCTTAACGTCAACGTTTTTCGCAAGCGCGAGCACCTGAAAAGCCCGGCCCAGCATTTCCGGATGAAGCAGCGTTTGCAATTCGCGCTTAGCCTTGCCCAAATCAGCCAGAAACGATTGACCCCGGTCACCGCTCGCGAACTCGGATATAATTCCCGTCAGAAAATGATGTTGATCCGTAAATCCGGCGACGCGCAACCCGTTTGCCTGCGCACGTTCGATAATGCTTCTCCAATGCACAGACATCGTGATGTCCGCTTCTCCGATTTGTTCGAATGGCGAATCCAGATTTCGATGTTGAACGCGGATTTGAGCGCTTCTCTGAGAATCCTCGTCCGTGCGGCCATAATCGATTGTAATCACGTAGCCACGCTGCAAGTTCGCCGCGATTTGGTCGACGCACTCGAGCGCAGCTTGATTGAACATCGTCTTATCAACCGATCGCTCGACGAAGACAAACTTGTCGCCGTCGAGACCTACAAGTTTCTCCCTTCCGTTACTGATCAAGCGTACCGGGATGGAGTCTAGCAGTTCGTTGGAAAAATGGACGCCCTCGAATGGTTGCAGGGACTCTCGCCATTCAACCTTATCGCGAAACGCTTCCAGCGTCTGACGTTGCCGCGCTTGCAAAATCGGAAACGGCTCGACGATTCGGTAGCGCAACGCGTCGAAGAATTTCCTCCTGCGTTTTTGGACGAACTCGAGAACGTCGCGCGCGAACTGCCCGTCGTGAGCGCCTTGTTCGACAACGAGGAAATCATCGATTTCGCCAAGCCGCTCCCAGATTTCGGCGAACTGGGTGGCCAACAGTTGCCCGAATAGCGGGCCGATGCTCACGTTCGTAAAATAATCGCCTTTGCGGCCAATCGCGCAGTGGCCCGAGGCGTAATATCCATGCTCCGGATGATAGAGCGCCTGCTGCATAAACCAGGCGAATGACTGCGGGCCTTGTGCACGGATGGTCTGACGAATCGATTCAACCAGCGGTGTATTCAATTGGAAAAGGTCCAACGCCCAACATTCAACGTCCAATGATGAAACGGGGAGATACCAGTCACGCCTGGCCTCCATCCGATCTTAAGCGGTCGACGTTGAGCATTGGGTGTTTTGCTCCTAAGTTGCCGCCGCGCCGCTTTCACTGGTGAGACCGACTACCACACATTTGAGACCGCCGCCGGGCCATCGCTTTCGGCGGCCATGGTACTTGAGGCAATGGTTCTATGTTCCCGTCGCGATTCTGGCGGTGTTGGCGCTTTTTGTAACAGTTTTCTTTTCCAGCGTCGTCTTCGATCTAGAAGTGCAGGCCAACGCGTTCGACTTGAACAAGCTCGATCAAATGGAATCGGCCAGTGTGATTCTCGATCGCAACGGGAAGATCTTTGGCCAAATCTATGTGGAGAACCGCGAGACGGTTCCGTACGAGAAGTTGGCTCCCGATCTGATCAATGGCGTCATTGCTGTCGAAGACGCAAAATTTTACGAGCACCACGGCTACGATCTGCTGGGGATCATTCGCGCAGCGCTCAAAAATCTGACGGCCGGCCATGTCCGGCAAGGCGGCAGTACCATCACACAACAACTGGCGCGCAATAGTTTCTCGCTCAAAGAAAGAACATACCGCCGGAAGCTGCTGGAGATTTTTCTAGCCAAACGCATCGAAGACCAGTTCAGCAAACAGAAAATCTTGGAGCTGTATCTGAACCGGATTTATTTCGGTGGCGGACTATACGGGGCTGAAGCGGCCGCGCGCGGGTACTTCGGCAAGTCTGCGCGCGAAATGACGTTGGCTGAGTGCGCGACGCTGGCAGGCCTCATTAAGAGTCCAAACCGACTGTCGCCGTGGTCTGATCGGGCCAACTCACGTGAGACACGAGACTTTGCGCTGGATCGGATGCGCGATCTTGGGTTCATCAGCCGCGAACGATGCGCTGCTGCGCGCACCGAAAAGATCGTGGTCGGGAACCGGCAAAACGCCCAAGGCCAGACGTACGCAGTCGATTACATCCGGCAGCAAGTGATCGCTGCCGTGGGATGGGACCGCGCGATTAACGAAGGCTATCGCATTCACACCACGATCGACGTTGACCTCCAGCGCGCGGCCGAGGATTCTCTAAAGGCACATTTGGAGCAAGCCGAGCAGCGTCCCGATTACAATCATCAGACCTACGCGGATTACGCTGCTTCGTTTCGTAAGGCCAAGGCAAACGGTAAGCTGGGTGACCAACCTGCGCCGGATTACTTGCAAGGCGCAGCCATCGGCCTGGATAACGCGACCGCCGACATTCTTGTGCTGGTGGGCGGACGCGATTTCGAGCACAATCAGTTTAATCGAGCGTTGCAGGCTCGCCGGCCTGCGGGCACGGCAATGTTGCCGTTTGTTTACGCGGCGGCTTTCGAACGAGGAATGTATCCTGGTTCGGTGGTCGAAGACTCGCCTCTCGATAACCGCGCGGTCATGATCGGGGGCACAACGGGAATTCTCGGCGAATGGGGACCTGAAAATGCCGACAACCGTTACGAAGGTCGAATGACCGCCAGGCAGGCGCTGGTGAAATCGAAGAATGGCGCAACCGTCCGCATCGGAATGGATACGGGAATCGAGGCGGTGTTGCAGCTTTGTTCGTCGGCGGGTATTCGCTCTCCGCTTCGCCCGTATCCGGCGACATTTCTCGGCAGCAGCGAAGGTACGCTGGTCGAGCTCGCGATGGCGTACACGGTATTCCCGAACGGCGGCTGGCGATCGAGCACACCGCATATCCTGGAGCGGATTGAGGAAAAAGACGGAACACTGGTGTGGGATGGAAAGCAGCAGAGCATCCGGAAAATCGTGACCAAACCCGAGACCGCGTACGAAGTGCATTCGTGTCTCGTAGATACGCTTCAGTCCGGAACAGGAAAAGCCGCCTACACACAGTTTGGGCTAAAGA
This sequence comes from Candidatus Udaeobacter sp., assembly GCA_035258625.1. GTDB lineage: Bacteria > Verrucomicrobiota > Verrucomicrobiia > Chthoniobacterales > UBA10450 > Udaeobacter. Next base: position 3,024 of record DATFXC010000206.1, read on the forward strand.
AATTCCCCGCGGCCGGAAAAACCGGGACGGCCTACGATTTTACTGATGCGCTGTTTGCCGGATACGATTCGAGCTTCACGTGCGCCGTATGGGCAGGATTCGACAAGCCGCAGAAAATTTATCGCGGCGCGTTTGGGCGCGAGCTGGCGCTGCCGATCTGGGTCGACATCATGAATGCCGCTGCCCAGAGTTATCCGCCGCGGGAGATCAAACAACCGTCCACTCTGAAGCAGATCGAGATCTGTTCGCGATCAGGGCAACTGGCCACCGACAAATGTTACGACGCAGTGAAATCAGCCACCGGCGATACGGTCCAACGACGCACTACTTACATCGAGATTGCGACACAAGCCCAGGCGCCGACCGAGCTCTGCAACATCCATGGTGAACCGCGGGCCCGCCTCGCGCGCGAATTTGGTTCCAGCGATTTGCCGCGCGCTGAGCTGGCTGTGAACGTGAGTGAAGTCATGCCGGTCGCAATAAAAAGCCCCACGCTCATAGCTGACGACGACCCGTACGATTCGCTCAAGCCAACAGCGATACCGGAAACAACACCGCAGCCGGTTGCTGAAACTGCCGAAACTCAGCAACGTGACGGACCAGCCGGAACGAATGGAGTGAAGTCTACAAGCAACACGGCGAGCGTGAACTCTCCGACTTCCCAAACAACACAATCAGGTCCGGAGATTCGAAAGGCCGTACCCGTCGAACAAATTCCGAAAGCAATTCCGGTCCA
>DATFXC010000207.1:0-13738 GCA_035258625.1 Candidatus Udaeobacter sp.
TGTGCCGAAAAAGAATGTCAAGGCCCAGAACGCCATCGAAGCCGGCATTTCTAGCGTCCGCGTGCGATGACTTGCGCAGCGTGACCAAACTGCTGCCAAAGTTCATGCTGCCAGCGGATATGTTTTGCACAAAGCCAACCGGCAATGATTCGCCCTGAATCTTCGTGAACCGGATGTAGCGCAAACCACGTTGCGATGGTGTGACGCCGAATGACTCTGCTGCTTCTGCGTCGAGAATCAGTTGATTCGATCCGGTGTCGATCAGCAATTTGGCCGGCTGACCATTGATGCGGACCGACATGATCATTTTGTTCATCGGTCCGTACTGCACTCGCACGGCTTTGTAGCCGGGGAACTGCATCGCGGAACGATTTTTGGCCGCGCCGCAAACCGAGAGCGGGGCGATGGCGACAAGAACTAGCGCGATCCCACCACGACGCGCGAAAGCAATGCCTCCGCTCGGAATTCGGTTGCGCCAACGGCGCAGCGTGATCGTGAGCCTCGGGCAACGCCCGAGGATTTGTGAAATTGAAACGTCACCAGCGCTGAAAGCGCGATTCACTCGAGACAGGAAATTGCAATTCACCGCGGCTGGTTGAAACGCGCCTTCAGCGCTCTTGCCTGCTGCAATCAATTGCCTGGAGCGATTGCACCAGCCTAAAGTTGATATTGCGCCGTTGGCGCTAACCAGCCAAGACGACTGTGCTCCGTTCACAAGCCCGTTGGACAATCGATAAATTCCCATGGCACCCGGAATCGTTTCGACAGATGTGCAGCGAGCGCTTTCACGCCGAACACTTCTGTGGCGTAATGTCCGCCGAGAAGAAGGTTGACGCCAAGTTCTTCGGCAGCAACTGCGGCCCAGTGCGGCGCCTCGCCAGTGATAAAGGTGTCGATTTCTTCGTCTGCGACCCGGTAAATTTCGGAGCCGGCAGCCCCGGTCACAATGCCGATCGAACGCGTCTGCTTCGGACCGAACTCGAAAACCTTCACCGGCCCGTTCAACGCCTTTTGTAAGTTACGAACGAGCTCACGGCGCGGCACCGACGCGCGCACCTTCAACCCGACCGGCTGACCTTTTTCTTCCAGGAACGGGTGTAGCGATTTGGACTGCGGCGATCCCGCAACGGCGGGACCGCTTTTCAAAGCACGGACATGTCCGCGCACTCTAAAAGTAAGCCCGAGCGCGCCGACGAGTTGTGCGTTGTTACCAAGTCTGGGATGAATATCCAGAGGGAGATGCGCGCTGTAGAGCGCGATATCGTTTTCAAAGGCGAGCCTCAGTTGCCGGCGCAACGCGTCTCGTATCGGTTGCAATCCCGGCCAGAACAACCCGTGATGCACAATTAACAGATCGACGTGTCGCTTTTGGGCCTCAGTTAAAACGCGCGTTGAAACATCCACTGCCGCGCCGATTCGCGTGACCCCACCGGAATTTTCAATCTGCAGGCCGTTCAACGCGTTGTCCCAATCGCCCACCTCGCGAATGCGCAGAAAGCGGTCAGTGTAACTGACAATCTCCGAAAGCGAGGCCATACGGCGAAGTGTAGGGGCGTTTGTGTCAAGCGCCCAGGCGAAACGCAGGCGCTTGGCACAGGCGCCTCTACACGCGCACCCCAAAGATCATCACTCACCCCTCGATTCCGGGCACCCCACGGATCTTCCATGGACCGAGTAGTCGCACATGTGGCGAGTGTCAGGAAAAGCAAAAAGCGCACCTGACCACGGATAACGCGGGTGCGGCGAATGTGGAACAGTGAACGGCGTCTGACACAATAGAGCCGCGGGGACGCGAGCGACATAAACGGGCAGGCCGAAGGCCGAGCGAGCGGGAACGAACAAGTCAAAACGCCGCTACAAATCCGTGTAATCCGTGGTGCTCTTAATTCTGAATTCTGTTTGCTTGACGAATTCGGTGCGGCTTGTGAGTTTCGATAAGTATGGACGTGGAGTACACGGATGCGCCGGCAGCTGCGCCGAAATCGACCGCAGGCGATAAAATACCGTGCCCGTATTGCGGCCATCTTCTGCCAAAGGACGCGGAACGCTGCGACCGGTGCGATTGGGTGCGTGGCGCGACACAAACCGCGGAAGGAAAGGCCAGCGACGCGGTTGCGGTTATGTTCAGCATCATTCCCGGTCTAGGCCACATTTATAAGGGACACATACTGGTGGGCCTACTCTGGATGATTGGTGCGATCCCAGTGGGCATTTTTGTTTTCCTTGCTGCATTTGCATCTGCCGGATGGGGGCTCGGCCTGTTTTTCTTCTATCTCGCCGCGGTGATGCTTCACGCCTATGGGATCGACGACCGCGTCGTACCGCCGGCGAGTGATGAAGGCGAAGAGTATTAGGACGGTTACAACGTTACATCGTTACATCGTGAATCGATTCACGAATTTCGATTGAAAGCCTGGCCGTTGCTTCGCATCCGTTGCAGCTCGAATTACGAAGTTGGTGAAACCGCTGCGTGAATTTCTTGGAGGATTTCGCGCATGCCGTAGCGAAATTTCCAGTTCGGAAAATGCGCTTGGAACCTTCGCACGTCGCTGATCCACCAGATATGATCGCCGATGCGGTTGGTTTCCTCGTAGGTCCAGTTTAACTCTTTGCCGCTGATCTGTTCGCACATCTCGATGGCTTCGAGCATGGAACAGTTACTATGCCGGCTGCCGCCGATGTTGTAAACCTCGCCCGCGCGGGGCGAGCGAATGAATTCGGCAAACGCTTCGACCAAATCGAAGCTGTGAATGTTGTCGCGCACCTGCTTGCCTTTGTAACCGAAAACGCGATAAGGCCGGCCGCTCACGGCGCAGATCATTAAGTACGACAGAAAACCGTGCAGCTCAGTCCCTGCGTGCGCAGGTCCGGTGAGACAGCCGCCACGGAATGAAACCGTAGGCATGCCAAAATACTGGCCGTATTCCTGAACCAGAATGTCTGCGGCGACCTTGGACGCGCCAAAGAGCGAATGCTTCGTGTAGTCGATGCTCATTGTCTCCGAAATACCGGGCTCGTATTCGTGGCCGGGCTCGATTTCCCAGCGTTTCTCGAGTTCGCGCAGCGGCAATCGATTCGGCGTGTCCCCATAGACTTTGTTCGTCGAAGTAAAAATGAACGGCGCCTCGGGGGAAAATTTTCGCGCGGCCTCGAGCAGATTCAGTGTGCCGTTGGCGTTCACGGTAAAATCGGTTTGTGGATCGCGCGCCGCCCAGTCGTGTGACGGTTGCGACGCGGTATGCACGATCGCTTCGATCGCGCGGCCATGCTGTTTGAAGAGGTCCATCACTGCGGCAGCGTCGCGAATATCGATGTCGTGGTGTTCGTAACCTTGAACGTTCGCGACCAAATCGTCGCGCGTTTTTTTCGTGGAAGCTTCGGCCCCAAAAAACTCAGCGCGCATATCGTTGTCTATCCCGATGACCCGGGCGCCGTCGCGCGCGAAGCGCCTTACGCTTTCCGAGCCAATTAATCCCGCAGAACCTGTGACGATGATCGTGCGCATCATGGCGATTTTTAGCGGCAGCGTTTTACTCGCCTATCATCCATGTCACTTCACCTGCGGAAGGATTCACTCGGGCCGCGGGAAATTGGCGGGCGCCCTCGAGCACGCGTTCGATTAGCTGTGGATCTTTCGACGCCCCGACGAGAAACAAGATGTGGCGCGCGCCATTGATCAGCGGATATGTGAAGGTCAACCGCCACGCGTTCAATTTGGGAACAAAGTTCGCCACGACTCGACGCGTCGTCTCTTCCAGCGCAGCAGTGCCCGGAAAAAGCGATGCCGTGTGACCATCGTCACCGAGGCCGAGAAAAATCAGGTCGTGCTGATACATTGGTTCACCGCGCTCCGCAGCGATGGCATCGAGTTGTTGTTCGTACTCGTGTGCGGCAACTTTCGGATCCATTTCGCCGCGCATGCGCATAATCGATTTCTCGGGAACGGCGGCAGGGACGAACAGATTTTGTCGCGCCATCCTGAAGTTGCTCTGCGGATCGTCCGGCGGCACGCAACGTTCGTCTCCGAACGTAAAGCGAATCCGATCCCACGGCAGATCATCCGCCTGCGCCGCGAGCCGCGCATAAACCGGCGCCGGCGTGCTGCCGCCCGAGAGCGCGATCCGGAATTCGTTGCGCTCGGCGATAGCTTTGCGCGCGTGTTCGAGAATGAAATCCGTCGCGTCAGGGACGAAGTTCTTCGTGCGAATGACTTGAGGCTGCGCTTTCATACGTTTCCATTCGCCTCTCCGTTTTGAAGGGAGAGGGTCAGGGGTGAGGGTTGAGCATCTGATGCTACGACAAGCCCCGCCCCCCTCACTTCAATCCCCTCCTCTTGGCAATGGGAGACGCGGATTTGAGCACGTCACACGAATCGCAAACATTAAACTGCGCAGTGTGACTGGCCGCGTTTCTGCAGGTAATGCTGATGATATTCTTCTGCGCGCCAGAACTTCGACGCCGGTTCGATCTGCGTCACGATCGGCCGAATGAAGCGGCCGCTCTTCTCGAGTTTTTCTTTTGAAGCGGTGGCTGCCGCCTCTTGCTCGGGCGAATGATAAAAAATTACCGAGCGATATTGCGTTCCAACGTCGGGGCCCTGCCGGTTCAAGGTAGTCGGGTTATGGTTCGCCCAAAAAACATCCAGAAGTTGGTCATAGCTGACCTGCGACGGATCAAACTCCACTTCCACTACCTCGGCGTGTCCGGTCCTGTCGGTGCAAACATCCTGATACGTCGGATGGTCTTTTCTTCCACCTGCATACCCGACGCTGGTGGATAAAACACCTTTTACGTTGCGAAAACTTTCCTCTACTCCCCAGAAACAGCCTGCGCCGAACGTAGCTTTCTCCGTTTGCATGCGAACACGATGAGACCATTACACAACCTGCGCAACCAAATGCTTGTCGACATTCGCTGCTTGACTTGCCGGCCTAGGTCTCATTTCCATGGCACTTAAGTCCAATAGCGGCCGATTACGATCGCTGCTACTGCAAATGCCTTAACCGTAATGAACAACTCCGCCACTACCCTCCAGCAAATCCGTCCGCTGCTGCCTGTTCGGCTTTTCAATGGATTTGGAGCACTGCTGGAAAAGACACGAATTCCATCTACTCGAATGTATGCGGCGGACTTGATCGAGACTGCAAAGCGACGCTGCGGCCTCGACGATTTTGGTGAGGGCGATTTTTTTGAAGCGTTATCGCGCCTCCTTCAGTCATGTCAGGACGAGGCACAACTCAACCTGATTGGAAAAATTGCACTGAGGACCGACGTTTTGGAAACGTTGTGCGCGCGCCTCCAAATGCAACGGGACCGACAGCTTTATCCAGAAATATCACGCCAGGAAATCCGCGAACCGCTTTTTATCGTAGGGTTGCCTCGCAGCGGCACCAGCGTGTTGCATCGTCTGCTCGCGGCGGATCCGGAGCATCGATGTCCTATGATGTGGGAAGTAAGGTCGCCATCTCCACCTACGCGCGCCGACGAGAAACGCCGAATTCAGCGCGCGACGCAAAGTTGTAAGTTCTTTAACTGGCTCGTCCCGACATTCCAGTACGTACACACGGTGGGTGCAGAAATTCCGCAGGAATGCGTAAGCCTTATGACTCCCACGTTTCTTAGCGACCAGTTCGATGCGATGTATTATGTGCCGTCATATCGCGCCTGGTTTTTTCGGCAAGATTTGCGATCCGCATACCAATATCATCGCCGGTTTCTTCAACATCTGCAGTTTCGGCGGGCCGCCCGGCGCTGGATATTGAAAGCGCCTACTCACATGTTTGCCATGCCGTCGTTGTTGTTGGTTTATCCGGACGCATTGTTCGTGCAGACGCACCGCACGCCGGTCGATGCCATGGCGTCGGTATCGAGTCTGGTGACGATCCTTCGCAGCGCGTTCAGCGATGGCGTTGATCGGTTCGTCGTATGCCGCGAGGCAATCGATTACTGGGCTGAAACCATGAGCAAATTTTTGCGTGAACGAGATCGATTGGCCGACAACCGCATTTGCGACATAAAATATGAGGAGATTTGTCGCGATCCAATGGGCGCAGTCCGACGAATCTACGATCATTTCGGCTGGTCAATGTCATGGGAAGCAGAGCAGCGCATGCGCGCTCTGGTTGCCAGGCAGACAAAAAGGCAATCTGCGAACCACCGATACGACCTATCGCAGTTTGGTTCGTCCGCCGAGGAAGTACTCCGTGCCTTCGCGCCGTATTGCCAACGATTTGGTTTTGCCAAGTTAACTCCTGTCCAGCAGGAGCAAACCACTCGATCGATTGCTTGATTCGATCGAGCAGCAACATTTGGCGGATGACCTTTGAAGTTCGCCGTGTGATCCGCGCCGACCATCCCAGTTTGCCGGGGCATTTTCCCGGGGCGCCTCTTGTCCCTGGAGTAGTAATCCTCGACGAAGTGCTCGCGGCGTTGGTTGAGGGGCGCGATGAGTCGTATCCCACCGGAATACGAACGGTGAAGTTTCTCGCGCCTCTGAAACCGGAACAACCATTCACGATTTTTTTCTCCGCGACCAGTGAGAACGCCGGCGAGGTCAATTTTTGCTGTCGCGCGGAAGACCGCGTAGTAGTGAAAGGTCGACTTGAAGTCTGTTGGGGAGCAAAATGAGTTGGTGAACGTGGCCGCATTTGACACGCACAAATTCAAAACTGGACCCAGCGACCCGCGTCTCGCCGAGTGTCTCAAGGAATTCCCACCGGCGATATTCAGCGAACGCTTGTACCAAAGCATTGAGCTGATGGAGCGTTACAGCACTGAGCTGGCTGTTGACTTGTCAGGCCAGTTGAATTTGTCGGAACAGCTCGACGACTGGCGATCAGCTGATGAGCTTTGTGGGCTGCTTTGTTTTCAGCCGCGTTTCAGACTGGCGTTACAGTGGATCCTGGCGCGCCTGGTCGAAACCGGCTGCCTCGAGGTAAAAGGTGAGTGTGCGACCCGCGCGTATCGGTTGCGAAACGGGATGTGGAAACCCGATCTCAAATGCCTGCGCGCGCTGGGCCTGAGCATTGATCCGGCTAACGCGGCGACACTGGATTTGTTGGACCACGCGGCAAGCCACTATCCAACCGTTGCCACTGGCCAACAAAGCGACGATCACAGCCTGTTCGGACCGCAAGGCATCCCGCTTTGGCTTAACTATTTTCACAATGACAATTTGACGTACGCGGTAAACAACTGGGTAGCTGCTGCGGCAGCTGTCGAGCATCTGCCCGCGCGGCAGAGCCTGCGAATCCTGGAAGTCGGCGCCGGCACAGGCAGCGCCACGGAGATTTTGCTGAAGCTGCTCGACGAACGCGGCCTCCTACCGCGACTTGAGCGCTACCTTATAACCGAGCCGAACGCCTATTTTCGGCGTTGCAATCAACGCAAATTGGCACTGCAATATCCAAATCTCCAACTGCAATGGGCGACGCTGGATCTCGATTTGCCATGGAACGCCCAGGGGGTCGGTTTAGGAGAATTCGAGCTCGTCTATGCTGTCAATGTCATGCACGTCTCGAAAAACCTCCTGTTTAGCTTGAACGAGGCGCGCTCGGCGCTAGCTAGTGATGGCTGGCTCGTGATAGGCGAATGCGTGCGGCCTTACGACAATCAACCGATGTATCCGGAACTGATGTTTCAGATTCTGGACAGTTTTAACAACGTCGAAACCGACCCGGAAATTCGCCCGAATCCCGGTTTTTTGACCGCGGAGCAGTGGCGCCGCGCTTTCTTGCGGGCAGGCTTCGACCAGGTCGAGGTCGCGCCGGACATCGAGCGTATCCGTGAAATCTACCCGCATTTTTTCACAGGCGCCATTTGTGGACACAACAGTGCCTAAACGTGCGCCGTTTCGGGGAAGTCAGTCGATCAATGGATAATTACTCAGCTACAAGCGCTGCACAGCGGCGCAGCGACAGCGTTTCGGATAGCCGTTCAAAAGCTTCGGACGTGGATCGTTGGGTGGATTTGCCGGAGCGCGGCACGCCAGCTTCGCTGCACCTGATGGCATGGATTGCGGTGCACTTGGGTCGGGCAATAACGAGGCTGCTGTTGTGCCCGGTCACGCTTTACTTTGTGATCGCGTCACGCGAGGCGCGTCAGACGTCTTACGAATTTTTGAAGCGGGCGCGTGGCCGTTCAGTTCACTGGTGGCACGTGTTCCGCCATTTTTATTGCTTTGCCGCTACAATTCTGGACCGCCTCTACTTGTTGCGCGGTGAATTCGAACGTTTTCGCGTCACGATTCATGGAAGAGAAGTCTTGCAGCGCCACATTGAAAACGGCAAAGGCTGCATGTTGTTAGGCTCTCACCTCGGCAGTTTCGAGGTGTTACGTGCACTCGGAGTGATGCAGCGAAGTGTTCCTCTCAAGGTATTAATGGACACCGCGCACAACCAGAATATCACCCGGTTTTTTGACGCGCTAAACCCCACCATTGCCGGTACTGTCATCGCACCCGACCAGCCCGACACATTGATCAGAGTCAGGGAGAGCCTGGATGCGGGCTGCGTCGTCGGCATGTTAGGCGATCGCGTTTTCGGCGCCGACAGGACGACGCAGTGTGATTTTCTGGGCGCGCATGCCACCTTCCCGGCCGGGGCAATTCTGCTTGCTGCCATGATGCATTGTCCTGTGATTTTGTTCTTCGGCCTCTACCGGGGCGGGAACCGCTACGAAATTCATTTCGAACATTTCGCCGACGCGATTTTTTTGGATCGCGACCATCGGGCCGAGGAGATCCAGTCCTGGATACAGCAGTACGTCGCGCGGCTGGAGCATTATGCGCGTCGTGCACCCTACAATTGGTTTAACTTCTATTCCTTTTGGAACTAGCTGCCAACCGGGCCATTCACATGGGTCACTTCTTTTCCTACTCATACTCCGACTCCTGCTCTTGCTCCTGCTCGGTTGCGACAGTTGTAACGAGCATGAGCATGAGTAAGAGCAAGAGTTAGAAAGGTACACCAAGGCATGCTTGCCGATATATCAATCGACAAAGCGGAGATTCGCACGCTGATCCCCCACTCCGGTTTGATGTGCCTGTTGGATGAAGTCAGGCAGTGGAACGAACGATCAATTGTGTGCGTCACTAACACCCATCGTGATCCGGCAAACCCGTTGCGTCGCCAGGGGCGCTTATCGGCAGTGCACGCATTTGAATACGGCGCACAAGCGGCAGCTGTTCACGGCGGTTTGCGAGCACGCGCGACGGGCACGATGGCGCCGCCTGGGTATCTGGCTGCACTGCGTGAAGGACGCTTACACGTAATACGATTGGATTACATCCATTTGCCGCTTCGAATTTGCGCAACATATGTGTTCGGCGACGGCGCAAATACGGTGTACGAATTTATTGTTTCGGCCGCCACTGTTGTCGTAGCCGAAGGCAGGGTGACGATCGTGCAACGCACGTGAGCGGTAGCCGCGTCTCTGTGAGACGCGCATTGGCCAATCATTGCAGGATTGTTGCGCTCGGCGGTCGGCGACCGACGCGACAGAAAGTCACATCACGATGCCGCCATCCACACACAGTACCTGGCCGGTTATGTAAGCGGCTTCCGGAGATGCGAGGAACGCCACAGCAGCGGCGATCTCCTCCGGCGTGCCGGTCCTGTCGAGCGGGATTTTGCTGTGAATCGTGTCCTTTACTTGATCCGAAAGCCCGGAGGTCATGTCGGTGATCACAAATCCCGGTGCCACCGCATTGACAGTGATATTGCGACTGGCCAGCTCGCGCGCGAGCGATTTTGTGAACCCTATCAAGCCTGCCTTGCTCGCCGCGTAATTCGTCTGCCCGGCGTTGCCCATCAAACCGATAACAGAACTGATATTGATGATGCGGCCACTGCGTTGCTTGGTCATGGCCCGCACCAGCGCGTGCGTAAAACTAAACGCGCCGCGCAAATTCGTGTTAATCACCGCGTCCCAATCTTCCAGTGACATTCGCATCGCAAGCGCGTCGCGCGTCACACCCGCGTTGTTCACCAGGATATCGGCCCGGCCAAACTCTTGCAGAATCCGGGCGGCGGTTTTTTGGACGGCCGCATGATCTGCGACATCGACGGCGTACGCTTTCGCGGCATCGCTTCGCACACCGTTAATTTCATCCGTAGTGTTCGTTGCGTTTTGCTCGGTCCGGCTGACACACGCCACACGCGCGCCTTCGCTGGCGAACCGCAACGCAATCGCGCGTCCGATCCCACGTCCCGCTCCGGTCACAACTGCAACTTGACCTTCAAATCTCATGTCGCCGTCCCATTTGTAACCACTAATGCGCGCGAATAAACACGAATTTGTGCTCTTCATGCGCCGAGCTACATTTCATCAGCCTCCCGTTCGCGATGACGAGGCGTCGCCTCGGCGAGCATCTACTCCACTGCTCCGTAGCGGCGCTGCCGACGGCCGAATTCTTCCACTGCGGCAAAGAGATCTTGCTTCGTAAAGTCCGGCCAGAGCTTGGGGGTGACGTACATCTCGGTATAGGATGTTTGCCACAGCAAAAAGTTCGACAGCCGCATTTCGCCGGACGTGCGTATCAGGAGGTCGGGATCGGGATAGTAGCGGGTGTAGAGATGCTTGCTGAACATCTCTACGTCGATCATCGCCCTGTCGATGTGACCCAGTTCGATGGCCCGAAGCAAACTCTTGATGCCGTCGATAATCTCCAGGCGTCCGCCGTAACTCAGTGCCAGGATGAGCGTGAGACCGGTGTTGCCGGCAGTTTGCTCGATTGTCTTATGAAGTTGTTCCTGCGCGCTCCGCGGCAAATCAGTCAATCGACCAATCGCCTGAAGACGCACATTCTTTTCGAGCAATTCGGGCGTTTTCTCTTTTAAGAATTTTTCCAACAAACGCATCAGCGCGATGACCTCGGTTTTGGGACGCTGCCAGTTCTCGGCGGAGAAAGCGTAAAGAGTCAGACATTCCACCTTCAACTCGCCGCAGCCTTCGACGCACTCCCGAACTGCCTGCGCGCCGGCTTCGTGGCCTTTAATGCGCGGCAGTCCGCGTGACCTCGCCCAGCGACCATTGCCGTCCATGATGATCGCGATATGGCGGGGAACAGTTTTAGTGCTCGCAGACATCGGTGCAGTCCATAACTGTTGGAACTTGCGGCAGAAAGGCAAATGTGGCCCGCCGCAAACGCAAAAATCAAGGCAATGGGGGAAATGACGGAATCCGAATGAGGAAGCTCGAAAGAATGACGACTGATCAAATCACGAAGGTGCTTACTGCGTTTCTTCGTCAGTCTTCGTCATTCGACACTCGTGGTTCGTCATTTCTTCGAAGCAATGCGTTCGATATTCGCGCTTCGAGCTACAAGACGATTGTCTCGCCGCGCGTGGGTCCAACGCTCAGCATGGAGAGTTTTGCCCGGGTCAAGTTCGAGATGTATCTGACGTATTTTCTCGCCGCCGAAGGAAGCTGCGAAAATTTGCGCGCAGCGTGAATAGATGTGTTCCAGCCGGGCACTTCTTCATAGATCGGTTCGCAATTCGCCAGCTGATTCGCGTCGCACGGCGGAACATCCAGCCGTTTTCCGTATAACTGATAGCCAACGCAAATGCGAATCGGATCAACCTGATCCAGTCCATCCAGGTTGGTAATCGCGATCTCGTCGATGCCGTTGATCATGCCCGCGTAACGAGTCGCCACGGCGTCGAACCAACCGCAGCGGCGTCTGCGTCCTGTTGTCGCGCCATATTCGCGGCCGAGATTGTGAAGCATCTGCGCCAATTGCGCGTCCTCCGTGGGCAATGCGCCGTCACCTACTCGTGTCGAGTAGGCTTTCATCACGCCTACCACGCGGTCCATTCGATGCGGTGGCACGCCCGTGCCGGTGCACGCGCCGCCCGCTGTTGTGTTTGACGAAGTCACATACGGATACGTGCCGTGGTCGATATCGAGGAATGTTCCCTGCGCGCCTTCAAATAAAATATGTTTGCCGCGCTCCATCGCCCGGTGCAGATAAACCACCGTATTCGTGACGTAGGGCCGCAATTTTTTGCCAGCGGCAAGATACGTTTCGTTCACCTCGCGAAAACTGATCGGCTTTGCACCGAGCGCCTGAAGAATTCTGTTGTTCTCAATGACCTTGGCCTGCAATTTCTTCGAGAACACAATCGGCTGCATCAAGTCGGAGATGCGCAGGCCGGTGCGCGCCGCCTTGTCTCCGTAGGCTGGCCCGATTCCCCGTTTCGTGGTGCCAATCCGTCCGCGGCGCAGCTCGCGTTGCTCGTCGAGCAAGCGGTGGTAGGGCAGAACGAGATGCGCGCAATCGCTGACGAGCAGGTTTTTGTGGATCTTCACTCCCAGTTGACGCAACCCATCCATCTCACCGATCAGCGCGACCGGATCGATAACCACGCCATTCCCAATCACGCAAACTTTGCCGCGTCTGAGAATTCCGGACGGGATCAAGTGCAGCACATACTTCACGCCGCGATGCATGACGGTGTGCCCGGCGTTATTGCCGCCCTGGCTGCGCACCACGATGTCCGTGTGCGCCGTAAGCACATCGATAATCTTACCCTTGCCCTCGTCGCCCCACTGCATTCCGATCAAAATTGTGTTAGCCATTTGAACTGAGAAATGGGCAAAAAAATTTGCCCGATGTATCCGCAAGGACACAGTCGGGACTTGCCCACGAATAATAAGTTAGCGGAATCCCCGCGCAAGAAATTTTGCGTGGTAGGGACAGCGCGCTGCGCTGTCCGGACGCCGCAGCGCGGCGTCCCTACCATTCACGCGCAATCCGTCCCGCGGTCACGGTGCGGGTGATTGCTCGCCGCGAGCTTGCCATTTCGGTGTGGGAGATACGGTTGGCTCTTGTCTGCCTGACTCGATCATCGTCGGTCGAATCGGGCCGATTCCCTCCAGATTTGTACTTCGCGGTTTCTCGGGACCAGACGAACTCATTTGCTCGACCGGTGTTTCTCTTTTCCGCGACCTGGGCGTTTCGGCAACAGTCGCACTCGGCACTGGAGCGCTCTCAGTATCGGCTTCGTGCGTTTTGGTTGGTTGCGAAACAGGTCGGGTATCTAATCCCTCGGCAGCGCGCGCCCCGGCCGCTCGCATTTCGTCAAGCGTGAGCGTTGCAGAGGCGGACTTCTTCTCGAGCGATTTGGATCTACGCGGCGCCGGCGTCGGCGTTTCGGAGGAAACCTGCTCGGAAGGCTGCGGTGTTTCCGTCGGAGGTTGGGGCTTCTTTTCCCGGGCCACGATCACTTCCTGTGCGTGAATTTTCCCCACGAGAATAACGCTGCAGAGTAGCGCCCACAAAAATCGTTTCAGCATAATGCCGCCTGATAAACGAATGATCCCATTCACACGCCCTCGTTCATGAGACGTTGCCGAATTCAGCCGGCCGGGCGCTGCTGCACCTGAATCACCGGCAACGGAAAGCGCAGCCGCAATTCGTTTTCCAAGTAAATCTCGACGTGATGCATCCCGTACTGTTGAAACTGCACGCTGCCGAAATAATGGACGTTGGTCGCGTGGCCTTCCATCTCTTTCAGCACAAATTCGACCTCTGCCTGCGCCACTACCTGCTGTTCGTCCACGCCTATGATGCGAGATTTCTGGCGAAATTTGCCGGAGCCGCTGCACCAGCGAGTCCAGATGCAGAGCCTGAAATAATTGATAGGCAATGTGGGCGCCGGGATCACACTCAGCACCCCCACGAGCGTTTGCATGCCGTTGACTTCACAGCGGACGTCCTCGCAAATGACTGCGC
>DATFXC010000208.1:0-7954 GCA_035258625.1 Candidatus Udaeobacter sp.
CCAGCCTAATTTTTTCGAGCGGGAACTCGCTGAGGAGATCCAACCGCAGGAAACCCAGGCCGTCTATTTTCCTTACTTTGGCGAGGCGGCCGGTTTGGCAGGGCTTTTGCTCGGCTGATCGATCTGGAACTCTTTTCTCAACTGCTGAATGAGTGCCGGTATTTCCTTTTGCCTCTCCGTTTCGATTTGCTGCCGGAGCGATTGTTCGACTTTTCTGCGCTCCTGAATGTACCGGGATTCAAACCGAGCGCGCTCCTGTGAATTGAGTTGAAGACCCGAGTCGCGAACTGCCGCGTCAGCTTCGCGCGTAATAATTTGCCGGCGCATAGTCTCCCGCTGACGCATGAGGTTGCGCTGCTCCGGGCTCATCTGCATCCAAAGCTGGGCGTTGCGCTGGAAATTTTGCCGGGCTTCTGGCGGCATCGCGAGCCAGCGTTCCCTTACGCTCTGACCCGAAGGTGCGCCACGGGGCTGACCGGAAGGCGGTGCATGAGGTTGACTTGCCGGGGGCCCGTGAGGCGCAGCCATTGGCGGCGGACCATGAGGTGCCGACATCGGCGGAGGACGGCCAACAGGACCGCGATGTTGTTGTGGCTGCGCTTGCGCGGCAGCGCAACACAGAGCGAAAGCGACCAAGCCGACGAATAATTTACAAGGTTGGCCTATCTTCCCACACGCTATTTTCATCCCAGGCGATCAATTCATCCAGATCAGCCACGACTTCATAATCCTGTGGATCGATTTTAGCCACTACATCTGAGTCGCTCGAAGACGTTGTCCGCGGACCCGGATAATGCGTGACAAGAGCAAGGGCGACAAAGACCACGGCCACGGCCGACGCTCCAACAACCTTTCGCACGCTGAACCAGTTCCGAACCCGCTCGAAATAAGTCGGCCCGAGTCGAATTTTTCTCAGAACATTCCGGGCAAAAAATGGCGAAAGCGTGGGCTCAGGAAGCCGACCCAGAACATCCCATAGCTCTTTGTCATCTTGAGGTTCCATGTTGTCCATTGAATTCAACCGTTTGCACGGCTCGAAGTTGCGCTTCCACCCGGGTGAAAATTAAATTCATATTCCTGGCGCCTCAAGAAAACCTTCCAACTGTCGGATCCGCGTTGGGTGCCGCATTTTGCGCAGGGCTTTTGCTTCGATCTGGCGGATGCGTTCTCGAGTGACTTGGAACTGCCGGCCTACCTCTTCCAAGGTTCGGCTGTAGCCATCCACGAGCCCGAATCGTTGCTCGAGGACTTGCCGTTCCCGGTCGGTGAGCGTTTCCAGCACATCTTTGATCTTTTCCTTCAGCAAAACGATGGCAGTCATATCGCTGGGGTTTTCGGCGCCTCTGTCCTCAATAAAATCGCCGAAGTTAGTCTCTTCGCTCTCGCCCACTGGCGACTGTAGCGAAATCGGCTGCTGCGCCATCTTCAGCACAGCGCGAACGCGATCGACCGGCAGGAGCACTTCTTCAGCCACTTCCTCAGGCGAAGGTTCACGCCCGTATTCCTGCACCAACTGTTTTTGCACGCGCAAGAGCTTGTTGATGGTCTCAATCATGTGAACGGGAATTCGAATCGTGCGCGCCTGATCGGCGATTGACCGGGTAATAGCCTGGCGAATCCACCAGGTCGCGTAAGTCGAAAACTTGTATCCGCGCCGATACTCAAACTTCTCCACCGCCTTCATCAGTCCCATGTTCCCTTCCTGGATCAGGTCGAGAAACGATAAACCGCGATTTGTATATTTCTTTGCGATGGAAATAACGAGACGAAGATTGGCCTCGACCATCTCGGTCTTGGCCTTGAACGCCTGACGCAGCCAACTCTTCAGCGTCCGATATTCTTCTGCATAATCGGAAAGCGAAAACCAAAGGCTCGTTTCCAATTCGCGGACTTTGTTCTGAAGCTGCAACCGACGCTTTTTGCTGCGCGGATTTTTAGCGAGTTCGGTCTGTAGATAAAGTGACGTATGGTGCGCCTCATCGGCCAGGTGCACGAACTCCTCTGTGACCCGCTGTTTGAGATAAAAACGAGGGTAAATCCTTTGCAGGATAGCCATCGTTCGTTGCAGTGCTCTGCGCTTCTGGGATGCTTTCTTCGAAAACTCACGTGCAAGGTCGGAAAAGTGGCGGCTAACTGACGCGCTGAGTTGTTCCACCTGCTTGCACAAGCGTGGCAGGTTTTTCATGTATCTTTCCCGACTCTCGATTTTTTTATCGAGGATTACGCGATCGAACCGCTCCCGGCCCTCGAGGAGTTTCCTGGCGAGCTCCAAATGCCCGCGGGCGACAAAGCCGAAACGCCTGAGATGCTTCTGCACCATCACTTCAGCCTCCTCGATCCGCTTCGAGATTTCGACTTCCTGGTCCCGGGTCAGCAGCGGAACTTGCCCCATCTGCTTCAGATACATTCGCACGGGGTCGTCCAGAATATCGACTTTGGGTGTCGCTCTGCCTTCCTCTTCGTCCTCCTCCTCATCCACATCTTTTTTGCCGTCTCTGTATCGATCGACCTCGGAAGCCTCGATAATGTCGATCTCTAGGCGGCGCAGACGCGTGAGGATGAGGTCCAACTCGTCTGCATCGGTGATTCCTTCAGGCAACGCCTCGTTCAGATCGTCGAACGTGAGATAACCTTGTTCTTTTGCCAGCTTGATCAGTTCCCGAATGCGCGCTTGAACTTCAAGAGACGAATAGAAACCGGATACTCCCAGTGTCGGCACCGAGAGCGCGCCGTTGTTGTTAGGTCGCAGTGATGAAGACCTTAGGCGCGCGCCCTTAAGCACGCGGAGTCGCGAACGTTTCTTGAGATTGCCGCGCGCATTCACACGCCCTTTCGATTGCCCGCGGCGGGGGTTATTTTTAAGCCGTCGCGCCGACGACCGTCGGCTGCCCCCCCTTCGTTTCGAATGCCTGGCCAAGTTTGTTCGGTTAAGGATTTGGACTAAGGCCTTCGGCCTGCCACGCGGCAGTTATGACTAAGTGTCAGCCCTGCCGGCGGGTCGAGAAAACTCGTGGAGCTGTCCCTGCAGGTCAAGAATTTGTTTTTGCAAATTTACGACTTCACCGGCGCTGAGTCCCGGCAGTTTGATCCGGGCTTTTGCTGTCTCAAGGCGGCGACGAACAACATTCTGGCAAATTCCTTGCCACCATTTCTCGACGACTATTTCTGTGGCCGCGGGTATCTTTTGCAGCAGCCATGCTGAGACGAGGCGTTCCTCCTCCGGGCAGAGGGTGGCCATAAACGCGTTGAGGGAGGCGGTGTCGTCGGGTTCGAGTTCACTTTCCAGAATCCGGACCAGAATCCCCGCATCCGGCACTTGCTCGAGGGTCTCCCGCCACCTTTGCGCGAGAAGGAAATTCCGCGCGACTTCATCGCGCAACGCCAGGAGACATAACATCGCAATATCATGCGGCGGAGCCGGCGCGGTATGAGTCTCCGGCGCGTTCGACCTCGCCGGCTGACTTGGCGCGCGGGAGTGTTTTGCCAGAAGTGATTCGAAATCCCCCGGGACAACGCCGAGCCGAGCCGACGCTTTGTTGACCACCTCTGCGCGCAACATGGGATCGTGCACTCGCGAGATCGTGCCGGCCAAATTGCGTGCCGCTTGAATCTTTGCGCCCATAGAACTGAAGTCGACGCGGGCGATCTCGCGGTCGATCCAGTAATCAAAGAAATCGTGGGCGTTGGCCACGCGTCTTTCGAATTGCTCCTTTCCCTCCCGTCGGACAAGCGAATCGGGGTCTTCGCCCTCCGGCAACTCGACGACGCGAACGATGAAATCGTTTTCCAGCAGTGCATCAAGCGAGCGCTCCGCCGCCTTGGCGCCCGCGGCGTCGGAGTCGAAGCACAAAACCAGTTCATCAACGAAACGCTTCAGGATGCGGGCCTGATTTTCCGTGAACGCAGTTCCCTGTGGGGCGACCACATTCGTGATCCCCGCTTCGAACAAGCTGATCAAATCAAGCTGACCTTCACACACGATCGCGCAGTTCGCCTCGATTAGTGCCCGCTTGGATGTGTGCAATCCAAAAAGCACGTTCCCTTTTCGAAAAAGCGGTGTCTCAGGCGAATTCAGATATTTCGCCGCGCCTTCCTCGTCTTTCAGGAGTCGTCCGCTGAACGCGATCACTTCGCCGACATCATTGCAGATGGGAAATATGATCCGGCCGCGAAAACGATCGTAGGACGATTGAGGTTTGAGGTTTGATGTTTGATTTTGTGCCGAGCCGTTTTCGTCCCGCGTTTTGACAAGGCCACTCGCGGTGAGTTCGCGTGTGTCATAGCCTTGCGCGCGTGCCCAGCTGCCAAACGCGTCCCATTCATCCGGCGCGTAGCCAAGCTGCCAGCGTTTCGCGATTTCACCCGTAATTCCGCGTTGCCTCAGATATTTCCGCGCGCGTTCCCCGATTTCTCTTTTGATCAGATTTTCGTGGAACCATTCCGCTGCGTCGGCGTGTAATTTCAGCTGCTTGCGACGTGTCTCGTATTGTCGATCTTCGTCTGCCGCACCACGTGTTTCGACTATGGTGATGCCCGCACGCGCCGCGAGCTTGCGGACGGCTGACGGAAAATCAACGTGCTCATAATCCATGACGAACCGGAAAACGCTTCCGCCCGCGCCGCAGCCGAAACAATGAAAGGTCTGCCGGCTGGGACTCACCATGAATGAAGGAGTTTTCTCCTGATGAAACGGGCAGAGGGCCTTGAAATTCGCTCCCGCGCGTTTCAGCGGGAAATACGAACCGATCACTTCGACGATATCGTTCCCGGCGGCGATTTGTTCGATTGTTTCTGATGGAATTGCCACAGCGAAACTGGCAAGCTTAGCCGCGCCTGTTCAATTGAAAAGATGAAGATGTTCGCGATCAACATTTGCGTCGCTTGTGTCATTGGCTTTACTACGCCCGCGCGCGCGCGCGAGGCCATTCAGAAAGGCGACGTCGTCGTGGTTCCCTTGCACGGTGAAGTCGCGCCGTCGCTGTTGGCGTTTTTGCGGCGCGCGGTGAAAACCGCCGAGAGCAACAACGCTTCCGCCATCGTTTTCGACATGAACACGTATGGCGGCCGTCTCGACACAGCGACCGAGATCGTGAACGCGCTCAATCAAATCAAAATCCCCACGTACGGCTTCATTAACACGAACGCAGGATCCGCCGGCGCGCTCATTGCGGTCGCCACGCAACACATTTACATGGCGCCGATAAGCGCAATTGGCGCGGCTGCACCCATCCTTTCGACGGGCGAAGATCTGCCCGCCACGGCGAAGGAAAAAACGATTTCGTATTGGTCTGCACTCGTCCGAGGCTCAGCCATCAAGAATGGCCATAATCCCGACCTCGCCGAGGCATTCATGAATAAAGAGAAGGAAGTAAAAATCGGCGACCGCGTCGTGCACCCCAAAGGGGCGGTCCTTACCCTCAATGCGCAAGAAGCCACCGAAAAGATCAACGGCAAGCCGTTACTCGCGGAAGGCATTGTCGATTCGATTGCCGATCTGACCAGGAAAGCCGGACTCAAGGGCAACATCGTCAGGATCGAGCCAACTGGCTTCGAGCAGCTCGCATTTTGGATCACTGCGCTTGCGCCGTTGCTGTTGCTGGGCGGAATTCTCGGAGCTTATTTGGAATTCAAGATTCCCGGGGTGACGTGGCCCGGCGTTATCTCTGCGATTTGTTTCGCACTCTTTTTCCTGGGCCACTATTTCGCAGGGCTCGCCGGCTGGGAAGTCGTCGCGCTGTTCGTTTTGGGAATGGTTCTGGTGCTAATCGAAATACTTTTCTTTGCGCACAGCACGATCGTTTTCGGTGTGGTCGGCATTTTTCTTATGATCGCCTCGCTGCTGTGGACAATGATTGACCGTTACCCGCAGCAACCCCTTATACCGACCGCCAAAATGCTTGCCATCCCATTGCTCAACATGTTCATCGCGCTCGTGGGAGCGTTGATCGTGATTGCGCTCCTCGCGCGTTATCTTCCGCGTACCAGTTTGTATCGGCGCTTTGCGCTGATCGATTCAAATCCTCCCGGACCATCTTTGGCCGGCGCGCCGCGACACTTCGCAACCGCACTGGCGCTCTCACCCGGGATGCAGGGTACGGCCGTCACTGTGTTGCGACCCAGCGGCAAAGCGCGTTTCGCCGATCACGTTGTCGATGTCGTCACTGAAGGCGAATTCATTGCCCGGGAAACACCAGTGACTGTCATCCAAACTGATGGGATGCGCGTCGTGGTGAAAAGCGTAGCTCAGGTCTAGTCAATTCTGCTTATCCACCGGCAACGACGCGGACGAATTCGATGTGGTCGCCTTCAGCAAGTCGGCGCTCTGGCCATTCGTATCGATGCACGGCTAGGCCGTTGTGCTCCACCAAAATCGATTGCGGCAGCAATTCATAGCGCTCGATAAGCTCGGCGATCGTTTTCGCTTCGCGGGCATCGACGGTTTCGCCATTGAGTGAAATTTTCATTGCCGGGGAATCTGGCGGTCGCAGACCGCCGTTACAGATGAGATTGTCATGCACCGCAAAGCGCCTGGTCCCAATCTTTCCAAACCGGTTCGAGCCCGCGACGGCGAAGAACTGCAGCGATCTCGGCGGGGGAACGTTCGTCACTGATCTCAAATTGGCCAGTAGCAAGTTGATCTTCGCCGTCCTGATACTCCGGCGCGACGATGCGGCCGCGCACGGTGCGGTGCAGATGTTCGCGGCCTTGCCGGGTGTAACCGCCGGGCTCGGTATGGCTCCCGGCGCTCATCGTCGTTACTCCGATCGAAGCCAGCGCGTCGCGCAGCGGCGCGCGCTCGCGCGTGCTGAGCACGATTCCGACCTGTGGGAACGTGCTGCGCAGCGCGCACACCAATTGAGCAAGTTCGCGGTCGCTCATCGAGAAGAGCGGACGAAATCCGCCCGCCGCCGGACGTAACCGTGGCACGCTCACGGTGATTTGCGCCTGCCAACATTGCTTGAACAGGTGCTCCAAATGCGCGGCGAGGGCGATGGCTTCATGCTGCCACCGGGACAAGCCAATCAACGCGCCGATGCCGAGCCGGCGAAAACCGGCCGCATATCCGCGTTCGGCGCAATCGAGTCGAAAATTAAAATCGCGTTTCGGCCCGGCGGTATGCATCTCCGCATACACACCGCGATTGTATGTTTCCTGATAAACAACGAGGCCTTCGGCGCCTGCCTCGACAATCGGCACATAGTCCTCGGTATCCATGGGGCCGACCTCGATCGAGATTGACGAAAAATCGGGCGCGAGCGCGCGAACGCACTCGGCGAGGTAACCGCGACTCACAAATTTCGGATGCTCGCCCGCAACCAGGAGAACTTGGCGAAATCCCTGACGCGCCAGATGCTGCGCTTCGGCAACGACCTCATCGACACTGAGTGTTACCCGCAGGATCGGGTTGTCCCGCGAAAAACCGCAATATTGGCAATTGTTGATGCATTCGTTGGAGAGATATAGGGGCGCGAACAGGCGCATGGTGCGTCCAAAATTTTGCAGTGTGAGCGCGCGCGAAGTTTGTGCCATTGCCTCCAAGGTCTGATCGGACTTCGGGGCGATCAGTTGTTCGAAGCGCTGAACCAGCTCCGATTTCTTCAGAGCCAGATTGTCCAAGGTCTCTGCGAATGACATCAGCATAATTTCGTGGCGCGTTCGAGCGTTCGCAAACGGGAATCGCGCGCGCACAGTACAAAAAAAGGGCGGCGTCCGGTACCGCCCGGACGCCGCGCTACGTTAAAGCACCAACAGTTAGAAGGCGAAATTCACGCCGGTGCGGACCATGCCGAAGTTGTTCTTCGGACCATCCACAAAATTCCAGCTGAAATCGCTGACCCAGCCGATGTGCGGTGTTAAGCGAATTTCCATGCCGCCACCGACCTGACCGAGTGCTTCGGTTTGGCTTCCTGTAAAACCTTGTGTCTCGATGATGTCGAACCCCTCCCCGGGTTCA
>DATFXC010000209.1:0-11185 GCA_035258625.1 Candidatus Udaeobacter sp.
TGGCTGGGCCAGCGGATTCATGACCCGCCAAGGCTCCACGGGGCTGATCCGGGTAGGCATCAACGAGTGACAGCCTACATGGTGGTGGTTCCTTGAGTACCGCGCGCTTCGTTGCATCATTTGTCGTGCGACTTTCGCAAAAATTCCAAAAGCTCTTTACCCGCGACGCGGCAGATAGCCTGTGGGAGCATGTTGGTCGTTGGACGCATCCTGTAAGTTCGCGACGCATCCTCGCCACGATTAATCGAGCGGAACTGGTAAGACTGCGCGAGCTTTGTCCCTATCGGCCGAACGCGCGAAAGATCAATGCGTACGAGGACGCCAACTACTGGGTTGGCGTCAATGTAAAGCGTGCGCAAGACCTCTGGCTTGACCGCTCGCCGCCGCTCCACATCCTGGATCTTGGCTGCGGACCCGGTTATTTTCTTTACCTCTGCCGACTTTTCGGCCACGAAGGTCTCGGACTGGATCCCGATGACGAACCTTTCTTCCGCGGCACGACCAAGCTGTTTGGCGTTAGCCGCGTCGTCGCGCGCATCAATGCACAAACCCCTTTGCCTGACCTCGGCAAAAAATTCGACCTCGTTACTGCGCATCGCGTCTGTTTTCATCGTATATCGCGCACAGAAAACGGCGAATGGGTTGAATGGAAACCTGCGGACTGGGAATTCTTTATCAACGACATCCGAACAAGATTTATCAAACCTGACGGGCGTCTGCTTTTGGAATTCAATCGGCGAGCGGATGGCTCCTCATTTTTTACACCAGAACTTCGGGCGTTTTTCGAATCGCAAGGCGCGCGGATCATGCGTTGGAAAGCGCTGCTTGCGGCAGATCCTGCGGAACGCCCTCGCTTCAAACAAATCTAAAATTTGCCGGAGTAGGCCCTTCGCCTGCCACGCTGGCAACCCGAGCGGCTGCCCTACAATCGGCGGCGCGGAGCACTCACAATTTCCAGTCCGAGCAATTCCAGCCCAGCAGGTGCTCAACCTTGGCAATGTCTTCCGCGAACAAGTGGTAGAGGAAAACGCGTTCCTCCCAGTTCATCGCCCGCTCGTATGGCACAATGTTTCTGTCTTTGTTGCGAACGGAACGCATAGGTTTGCGCCCAAGGAACGAGAAGATTGAGGCGAGCGTTTCGCGTTGGTTCTTATGAAAATCTTCGAACTTTACGATCGTCACTTGCTCGCGTGGAAAGAATTTGAAGACGCGCTCGAGTTGTCCTCCATAAAATCCGCGCTCGACATAAGCAAAACGGCGCGCTTCAGTCGGCGGCGCTCCGGCTATACGCGTTTGTTCTTCTCGTACGGCGTCGAAGAAATCCAGCGGCTCGCGACCTCTGTATCGCTGCATGTTCCAGTGAGCAAAAGCGCGGTCAACCGGGTTCCGCAGAAGGATCAGCAACTTGATTTTTGGATTGTAATTCCAAATCCGCTGCATCACCGGCTCGTGATAGAGATAACTGGGCGTGCAATCACCGGCGATGGTTGAAGGAGCAAGGGGCGGATAATGTTTGTGCAGTTGCTCATAATCGGCCTCGGGAACGAACAGCGCGTCGCTGTCGAAAAAATGAATTTCCTGCTGGTCACCCATGTTAATGTTCGGATGTCTGTTCAAAAAATAGTGCAGCGCGGTGGTCCCGGATTTTTGCGCGCCGGCCAGGATGAAATCAAGGCGCTCAATTTTGCGACGCTTAGCTCTGAACATCGCCAAAATGTACATGCCATAGGCTGTAGGGGAAGCTGTCAGCTTCCCCTACAAATGTCCTTGCGGAACACCACAGTTGTCGCCTTTGCCCGTGCCCTTTATGATCCGCCCATGTACAAGTGGTTTTGTCCGCCGTTCCGCTGGTTAATTTTGCTTTCTATCCTAGGAATGACTACCTCCGCACGGGCAGATGAAGGTATGTGGCTTTTTAACGCGCCACCGCTGAAACAGCTCAAGGAAAAATATCAGTTCGAGCCTGCGCTGCAGTGGCTTGAGCATCTGCAAAAGGCCAGTGTCCGATTCAATTCCGGCGGGAGCGGATCGTTCGTTTCGCCGAATGGGCTGGTGATCACGAATCATCACGTCGGCGCCGACACATTGCAGAAGATGGGTAGCGCGGAGCATAATTATCTGCGGGACGGTTTCTATGCGAAAACGCAGGCCGACGAAATCAAATCTACCGGTCTTGAGCTCAACGTCCTGATGTCGATCGAGGACGTGACGGCGCGCGTCACGAACGCAGTCAAAACAGTCATGACGAGCGATCAGGCATCGATTGCGCGCAACGCGGCCATAGCGGCGATTGAAAAGGAAAGCAAAGATAAAACCGGCCTGCGATCGGATGTCGTCACACTCTATCAAGGCGGCGCCTACCATCTTTACCGCTACAAACGCTACGACGACGTGCGGTTAGTTTTCGCTCCCGAGCAGCAAATGGCCTTCTTCGGCGGCGATCCTGACAACTTCGAGTATCCTCGCTACGATCTCGACATCTGTCTGTTTCGCGTCTACGAAAATGGCCAGCCGGCCAAGATCGAGCACTTTCTGAAATTCAATTCCAGCGGGCCGAACGACGGTGAACTGATTTTCGTAAGCGGCAGCCCGGGCAAAACCGACCGGCAACTCACGCAGGATGAGATGGGCGACATGCGTGATCGCTATCTGCCGTACATCCTGAGCATGTTTTATCGTCGCGAAATGCTGGAATCGGCCTACAGCACGCGCTCATTCGAGAACGCACGTAAGGCACGCGACGATTTGTTCGGCGATCAAAACAATCGCAAACGTTACGATGGTTATCTGGCCGGACTGCTTGATCCGCAAATCTGGTCTGCGCTGCAAGCGCGCGAACGAAAACTGCGCGACGCTATTGGACGCGATCCAAAATTCAAGCCAACACAGTCGTCTTACGACCGGATTAAGCGTGCGCAGGCCGAAATTGCTAAAAATGCGCCGGTCTATAATTACCTTGAGCAGGAACGGCCGGTAACAGTTGGTTATCGTGGACCGCGGGCTTTCGCCGGGAATCTTTTTAAGTATGCGCGGCTGCTGCTCCGCGCAGTGGACGAACGCGCAAAACCAAACGGGGAACGGATCCCGACTTTCCGTGATAGTGCGCGCGAATCACTGGAGCTCGAACTTTTTTCCACCGAACCGATCTACGACGACTACGAAATCGTTCGACTCACTGATTCTCTGACGGATTTCGCGTCTGCGTTCGGCGCAGACAATCCGCTGGTAAAGAAAATCCTGGCTGGAAAATCACCGCACGCGCGCGCAGTCGACCTCGTGACTAGCACAAAACTCAAGGATACGGCCCTGCGCAAGGATCTTTACGGAAAAGACGCGGCTGCATTGCAGGCTGCGCACGACCCGATGATCGATCTCGCGCGTATGATCGATGTGCCAGCGAGAGAAGCGCGAAAGATTTCCGACGCGCAGGATGAGATCAAAAAACAGGCATACTCAGAAATAGCCAAGGCGCGATTTGCGATCGAAGGCACGAGTAGTTATCCCGATGCGACCTTCACACTTCGGCTTTCCTACGGAACCGTACGTGGTTACGAGCAGGACGGGAAACAAATTCCAGCTTTCACCGATTTCGCCGGTCTATATCAGCGTTCTACTGAGCACGATAACAAACCACCGTTCGATCTGCCAAAACGCTGGATCGACAAAAAAGCGAACCTGAATCTGGCAACGCATTTCAATTTCGTTTCCGACGCGGACATCATTGGCGGGAACAGTGGCAGTCCGGTAGTGAACAAGGAAAATGAATTCGTGGGCATCATTTTCGACGGCAACATTCAGTCGTTAGTCCTCGATTGCATTTACACAGACACACAAGCACGCGCCGTGTCAGTCGATTCCGCTGCGATCATCGAGGCACTGCGCAAAGTCTGCGACGCAAGCGCGCTCGCAGACGAACTGGAAGGTGCAAGGAAGTAGCTTTCCTGGTTGCCCTGATAAAAATCGAAACGCTGGTAATCCACGCGAAATCTTTCGCGGTCGCTAGTGCGGCAAATAATTAAGCAACTTCAGAATATCTGAAAACACTCCCATCGCAGTCACGTCCGGACCGGCGCCGGGCCCTTGAATCACCAACGGCGTCTGCGAGTAACGCTTGGTATTGAAGGCGATGATGTTGTCGCTGCCTCTTGTCATGGCGATGGGATGATCGCACGGAAACTCCTTGATGCCCGCGCGCGCGCGACTTCCCACAAGCGATCCTACATAACGAAGTACGGCATCATGCGAGCGCGCCCGCTTCAATCGAGCCGCCATTTCATCATCGAAGCGTGCGAGCGCGGCAAAGAGCCGTTCGGAGAATGGCCCGCCGGCAAGCCTCCGCGGCACCAAAGTTTCAACATCCACGTCGGCGATATCTAATTGCAATCCAGTTTGCCGCGCGAGAATGAGCAACTTTCTGGCGACGTCTCGTCCGGAGAGATCATCCCGCGGATCGGGTTCGGTCAGACCGCGCTGCCATGCGTCTTTGACAAGCGTGCTGAAGGGCACACTTCCGTCGAAATTGTTAAATAAATAACTCAGCGTGCCGGAAAAAATTCCTTCGATTTTTCTTATGACATCACCACTGGCAATGAGATCTCGAATTGTGGACATGATCGGCAAACCGGCTCCGACATTGGCCTCATCCAGAAAATACTTCTGTCGCGATTGCAAAAGTTCCATTAGCGCAGCGTACTCACTTCGAGGCAGCACGTTTGCGCGTTTGTTAGGCGTAATGATGTGAAGATTGGCACGCACAAAATCCGGGTAAGCAGCGACCACCGATTCCGCGGCGGTGCAATCCACGATTGCAGCATCGGTCAGCTCCAGATTGGAAATCTCCCGGGCGAGAAGCTGGCAATTCATTTTGCGCCGCGATGCCGACAACCGCTGACGCCAGCAGGCAAGATCAATCCCGCGCAAGTCGAGAACGAACTTTTTGCTGTTTGCCAGGCCGACGACGGTGACATCGAAACCACGCGCGAGCAGATACGTTCGTTGGTCGCGCAACTGTTCCAACAACGCGGCGCCAATGTGTCCGATACCGATGACGATCAACGCAAGGCGCTTACGAATTTCAAAGAAAGCCTCGTGAATGATGTTCAACGCGCGCGCCTGTTGAGCAGCATCGATAACGAAGGAAATATTTCGCTCTGATGCGCCCTGGGCGATAGCGGTGATGTTGATGTTGCGCCGGCCAAGACTTCCGAAAACCTTTCCCGAAACGCCGGGATGACCTTTCATCCCGTCGCCGACCACTGCCACGATAGCCTGATCCGCCTTCTCATCGAGCGAAACGAGTTGGTGTTGAAACTCAAATCGAAACTCGTGCCGCACCGCGGCGACAGCCGCAGATGAATCGATCGCGCGTACCGCCAAGCAAATGGTATGTTCCGATGACGCTTGGGAGATGAGAATGACGTTCACCCTGCGCGAAGCGAGCGCGCGAAACAGACGCTCTGCAATGCCCGGAACACCGACCATGCTTAAGCCGCGAAGATTCAGAAGCGTCACGCCGCCGATCGAGCTGATTCCTTTCACCACCTGCTCGCCGTCGTCGCGGCCCCGCGCGATGAATGTACCAGGCTCGTGAGGGCGAAAGGTGTTCTTGATCAGAATCGGGATTCTGCGAGCGACTGCTGGAGCGATGGAGCCCGAGTGAAGCACCTTAGCGCCAAAATACGAAAGCTCCATTGCCTCCTCGTACGAAATCCGCGGCAGAGTAAAGGCCGCCGGAACGTGATTAGGATCGGCGCTCAAGACACCATCGACATCGGTCCAAATTTCGACTGTGGACGCGTTTAACGCTGCTCCTAAAATGGCGGCAGTGTAGTCCGACCCATCGCGGCCCAGAGTGGTTGTCTGTCCGTCAGTTGTCGATGCAATAAAGCCAGTCACGACGGCGATCGGCGCGCGACGAGACGTGCGAAGTAATCCCGCAAAATATCGACGGATAGCACGGTTAGTTCTGGGAAAGATTACGTTTGCGCTTGTGAAATTGTCGTCAGTGAAAATGAGTTCGCGGGCATCGACAAATTGCGCAGTTCGCGATTCGGCCAAATAACCTCCGATAATCAATGCCGAAAGACGCTCGCCAAAACTGGTTACCAAGTCGCGTGCGCGAGGCGGAGCGTGATTCAACAACTGCACGCCGTGCAGGGCATCATGCAGATCATTGAACAGCGGTACCAGCTTTCTTTCGAAAAGCGCGGCTCTTCTCTTGGCAATCAATCGCCCGAGCATGCTGCGATGCCGGGCGACAATTTGACGCCACACCGATTCCCACAGGACATCTCCGTTTTCCGCTAATTGTGCGCATTGAAGCAACTCGTTAGTGACCCCTTGAAACGCCGAAACGACGATCACCGCAGGCTCACGGCGCGTGTTCTCCAGAATTATCTTACCGACCTTGCGGATGCAATCTGCCGTCGCGAGCGACGAGCCGCCAAACTTCAGAATTCTCATGTGCGATCTTACCCACAGCAGAGAGCTTGCCCACAACTTCGCGGGGTCAGCGGCAATTAACGCAAGATCGGCACGTTGTCTCCAACGATCAGTCCAGTTCCTTCAACAGCTTCTTCCAGCGCGCCCAGGCTTCGTCGCGCGCTTTTCGGTCGGCTTCGCGAACTGCCGGATTGGTCGGCTCGCCGGAGCGCATGAAACCGTGGCCTGCGCCTTTGTAGATAACCGGCTCATACTTTTTCCCGGCAGCTTTCATCAATTCTTCTGCCTTCGGAATCATCGCGTTCACGCGCTCATCGTTCTCGCCGTAGAAGCCGTAAACTGGACACCCAATGTTCGTCACTTGCTCCGGCGACTGGGGGGGCGCGCCATAAAAGGAATACACGGCTTTCAGCTTCGGATTCACATTTGCATACGCGAATGCCCATCCTCCTCCCCGACAAAATCCACAAACCGCAAGCGTGCCGTTGCCTGCTGGAATTTTCAGGGCGTAGTCGGCCGTGGCGTTGAGCACTGATTTCACATGATCCTGCGTCACTGCCGACACCGCTTTGCTCGCGGCATCAGGATCTTCGAACTTTTGACCATTGAGAAAATCGGGCGCAATTGCGATGAGTCCGTTCTCTGCCAGCTCATCGCACATGCTGCGTAGCCAATCAGTCACGCCAAAAATTTCCTGAATGACCAGCACCACTGGTGCCTTGTCTTTGCGTTCGGGATACACCACGAAGGCTTTAATTGTTTGGTCGGCTGATTTAATATCGACCCATTCCGCGTGTCGCGGCGAACTGTTCAGCCGATCTTTGCCAAAATCTTTGTACTCCTGAGCAGGCAGCGATTGCGCGATGAAAAGGAAAGCAAGCGCTACGACTGCCTGTTTCATATCGACGATGTCGGTCTTTATCTACGTCGCAGTCGCGGGTGCCGCAGATTTGTTGAAAAACAGTGCGTCAAGACTCCAACGGCCGGAGCCATAGAAGACCATGAAGAAAAACACCCAGCAGTAGAAGACAGCCAGCTCGCCCTTGTTAGAAAACTGCGGACCCGCGCTCGAGATCGGGAAAAACTTTGCCGTTGCAGTCGTGGCACCGGCGACGTGGATAAAGAAATAGGCGTAGGCAAACGTGCCACTGCAGATAAACGCGGCAAGACGGGTGAACAGACCGAAGGCAACCATAAATCCGCCGATGAGCATGATCCATCCGCCAAGCTGCGATTGAAAGTTTTCCGAGCCCGGCATTCCGCCAAACATTCCCAGAACCAATTGCCCGCCATGTTGGGCCAGCAGCAGGCCAGCGATTAGTCTCAGTACACAATAAACCGGATCGGTAAATCGATTAAGAGCGTTCATGGCTGCAGGCTGAACATCTCGATATTCTCTGTCAAGATAATCGCAGCCACCTTGAAAAAATGACGAAATCCGAATGACAGAAAGATCAAGCGCGCTTTTTTATCTGGCATTCGAGCTTCCTTCGCGATTGCTCATTCGAGCTTAGTTACTTCCTTTAGGCGGCTTTCTTTGTTGGGTGCGCTTTCTTCGCCCGCGATTTGGTTTTTGTTTTTTTCTTCGCGCCGGTTTCCTCCAGGCTCTTTTGCAGAACCGAAACCAGATCGATTACCTTGGTCGGCTTGGGCGCTTTCTTTGGTTTTTCTTCGATTTCTTTTCCACCGGCTTCAACTTTTTCTTCGATCACCTCCATGAGCGCTTCGCGGTAGTCGTCTTTGTATTTTTCGGGATTCCACTTTGAACTCATTCTGTCGATCAGTGACTTTGCCATGTGCAACTCGCGTTTGCCGACCTCGGTCTTTTCGGAACATGCAATTTCTCTGGATCTGCGAGCTCGTCGGCAAAATGCATTAGCTCGAGAACCAGCACGCCATCTTCCGGTTTTACACCCGCCAGATATTGGCGGGTCTTGATTACAACTTTAGCAACGCCGACCTTCTTGCTGTCCTTCAACGCATCGCGCAGGAGCGCATAAGCTTTGTCTCCGCCTTTCTGCGGCTCCAGATAGTACGGCTTGTAGAAGAACATTGGATCGATCTCTTCCTGATCGACGAAATCCTGGATGTCCACGGTCTGGGTGGCTTCAAGATCAACTCGCTGAAAATCCTCTTCCCGCAGCATTACGTATTTCCCCTTTTCGTACTCGTAGCCCTTCACGATCTGGTCCCACGGAACTTCCTTGCCGTCCTTTTCAGCGACACGCTTGTAGCTCACGGGGCTCAGGTCGCTTTTGCGCAGAAGACGAAAGCTGAGCTCCTCTCGCCGGGTGGCCGGGTATAGCGCGATTGGTATGTTGACCAGGCCGAAGCTGATACTGCCTTTCCAAATTGCACGTGCCATATAGGTTTATTTCGCGGCGCAGCACTGTAGCGGCGGTCTATGAGGCCTGAAATGTGGGGACGCTGCGAGAGGCGCGTACGCTCCCCGCAAGGTCACGCAGCCAGCTCAAGATCCCGGCGCGAGATGCCGCGTAACTCAAAGAGACGAATCAGCGTTTCCTCAATCAAGTTATTCGGACAAGACGCGCCGGCAGTGACGCCAATCACGGCGGGCCCGCTGGGGAGCCAGAAGTGTGAAACGATCTCGCGTCTCTCGTGCAAATTGTAATGCTTGATTTCGGTTGCCGAGACCAGGCGTGAAGCGTTGAGAACGAAATACGTCGGCAGCTTCTCTTCGCCCATTTCGGCAAGATGGGATGTGTTGGAGCTATTGTAACCGCCCACGACCAGCAGCAGGTCCATCGGAACGTTCAGCAATTCGCGCAACGCATCCTGCCGTTCTTGAGTGGCGCCGCAAATGGTATCAAAGAATCGGAAATTTTTTTCAGCAGTCTCTGGTCCGTCTCGATCAATCACCGCCTGGCGAATTCGTCGTTGCACTTCCTCGGTCTCGCCACGCAGCATCGTTGTCTGGTTAGCGACGCCCACAGTTTGGAGATGCTCGTCCGGGTCGAAGCCTGGCGAATGCGCGCCTTTGAATCTTTCCAGGAACGCCTGTTTGTCGCCGCCGTGCCGGACGTAATCGCAAACGTAATCGGTATCTGCGAGAGTCAGGACGACCACGTAATGCCCGCTGCCGTCGCCGAGGGCGCGTGAACTGGTGGCTTTAGTCTCTTCATGCTCGGCCTTGCCGTGAATAATCGATGTCACTGATTCGCTTGCGTATTTACGCACGCGTTTCCACACGCTCATCACGTCGCCGCACGTGGTATCGACAATCTGGCAGCCGCGGTCCTTGATCTGTTGCTGGATTGACAACTCGGTCCCAAATGCCGGCACGATCACCACGTCGTCTGGACCGAGATCGGTAATGTCGGCTTCCTTGTTTTTACCAGTGAGATTTTTGATCCCTAACGAGGCGATCTGATGATTCACCTCGGGGTTATGAATAATTTCTCCCACGATGAACAGTCGGCGATCTTTGAAAACCTTGTGCGCGGCATAAGCGAGATCGATCGCGCGTTCGACGCCGTAGCAGAAACCAAACTGCTTGGCCAGGCGCACGGTGGTATCCCCAACCGAGATGATTCCGCCGGCGCGCCGAATTTTCTCGATGATATCGCTGCGATAGTGCGACTCCACCTGTTGCTGCACGGCCGCCATTACGTCGGGTGTGCGCAAGTTCACTTTCTGGCGGGCAGTCGTGCCGCTGGAAATCAGGTTCGTACTCATGGCTTTGGTCAACGTAACCCTAACCGGCCGTTTTCCAATGACCGGCCGTCGGTCGAAATCTCATCTGCAGACGATCACTGGTCGACCAGCAGTGGACCGGGAGGATCCTGAAACCAACTGGGGGACATCAATTGCGAGCGCGGCGGGTCCGGGTCGCGGCTTTGATCGAGCCGGAGAACTAGGTGACCATATTTCTGATCCTCGGGAAACGAGCTTGCGATTTCTACCGGGGTGCCGATCCGGACCAAGGCGAAGAGTCGAGCAGCCGCTTCGCGATGGAGACGAACGCAGCCATGGGTATGCGGCACGGCCCAGACAAAGCCTTCGTGAAATCCATAGGCCGGCGCGAATTCGCACCAGTAAGCCATCGGATAACCTCGGTCCGGCTCGCTCGCCCGACGGCGATCTTTTTGTTTGCTGTAAATCGTGAAGTGACCATGCGGCGTTGGGGCACCAGGTTTGCCCACATTAGCCTGAACAGCCATTAATAGCCGGTCTCCCTCCATCACAAACAGGTTTTGGGTCGAGGTGGAGAGTTTCACTTTCACCTTGGACGAATCGTGCGGTTTATAAGCCGTCACATGATAATTACCTCCACCGGCCACCCGTCCTGTCGCGCAACCCGTTAGGAGTAACAGTGAACCGCTGGCACACAGCAAAATTAATCGGGCAATTTGTCGCATATGTGCATACTGGATAAGATTGGACGGCATGTTGTCAACCCGCTTCGGCTGCCCTAGGTCGAAAGCCCTTTCCTGGAAAGCACCGCAAAGACGCGCAAATCACCTGGTGAAGATGGTCAGGAAGGCCACTTCAATTGCGAGACCTTGGTGGACATTTCGACCGAGATGATCGCGCAATTCTTCGAGTGAACGAATCCGCCTGAGAATTTCGGCACTGCCAAGGTGGCGCGCAAGCGCGGCCGTTTCATGTTTTGCAGCTGGCAAGTCCCTTTGTACCACGCCATTGTTCGCGCGAAGAACGTCCGTCCACCATGCGAACAACGTTTCAACCAGCGCGGCGCGCCGTTGCAGGTAAAGGCTTTCCG
>DATFXC010000210.1:0-3246 GCA_035258625.1 Candidatus Udaeobacter sp.
CGGCTGGGAGGGTGAATATTTTTTGAACGAAACGGCTGTGCATCATCTGAAGCCGAAAGAGCGCGCCACTTTGCGCAATGAACAGATCGGCTTCGTGTTTCAGCAGTACCATTTGCTCGACGACCTCACGGTGTACGAGAACCTCGAGATCCCGCTGTCGTATCGCCACTACAGCAAAAGCGAGCGTGCCGCATTAGTGGCAGACTCGCTCGACCGGTTTCAGATCGTTGGAAAAAAGGATTTGTATCCGCGTCAGCTGTCGGGTGGACAACAGCAACTCGTAGGCGTTGCCCGGGCAATCATCGCTGAACCCAACCTTCTGCTAGCCGATGAGCCCACGGGAAACCTGCACTCAAGTCAGGGCGAGGAAATCATGGAGCTGTTTCGCAGGCTCAATGACGAAGGCATGACCATCGTGCAGGTCACACACTCGGACAAAAACGCTTCGTATGGGAAACGCGTCATTCAATTGCGCGATGGGTGGATCGTTAACCAGTAACCAGAAATTAAATCCTATGATTCTAGATTCCTTTCGTCAGGATGTTCGAGTTGGGCTTCGCGTTTTGTTGAAGGACAAAACGTTTTGCTTTCTGGCCGTGCTTGTTCTCGCTCTCGGCATCGGCGGCGCCACGACCCAATTCACCATCGTCAACGCGATCGTATTGCGCGGATTCTCCTTCCCGCACCCGGAACAGTTAATGACCGTCGGCTTGATCGATCCCAAAGCGAGCGATCAGAATAACAACTTCGGTCTCGGTAATATCCCGACCGCGCAGGATTACGAGGATCTGAAAGCGGGGCAGAAATCCTTCTCAATGATGGCCGGCTATCTCAGCGGATCGACCATCAATGTCACTTACAAAAATAATCCGCAGCGTTATACCGGTGGTTACGTAACCGAAGATATTTTCAAGATCATCGGGGTCTCGCCGGTGATCGGGCGGGATTTCACTGCCGCAGACAACAAGGCCGGTGCCGAGAAGGTCGCGATCCTTGGTGACGAGATATGGCGCCGCGATTTCAATGCCGACCCGAACATCGTCGGACAAGGCATCCGAATTAACGGCAAAGCCGCGACCATCATCGGCGTGATGCCGCCGAATTTTAAGTTTCCGGTTTCGGAGGAGCTCTGGACGCCTTTATACAATGAGTTTCCGCCCGTGGCGCGTGGAGAATTGCGCATTGGCGCGAGTAATCCCGCGCCTGCGGTAATGGGCCGGCTCAAGACGGGTGTGACTCTTGATCAAGCGAATGCGGAGTTTATTGCGCTTGCTCGCCATTTGGCGGAGGACAATCCCAAGACAAATCACGACCTGACGTCAGCAAGCGTGCAACCGCTGCTCAATACATTCACTGGCGTGCAATTTCGTCAGACCGTTTGGGCGATGCTCGCTGCGGTCATCCTCGTGTTGCTGATCGCCTGCGTGAATGTGATGAACATGCAGTTTGGCCGCGCTGCGTTGCGAGCAAAGGAATTGGCGATTCGCGGCGCGCTGGGCGCCAGCCGATGGAGGCTCGTGCGACAAATGTTGACCGAGAGTCTGCTGGTTGCGGTGTTTGGGGCCGTGGCGGGCGTGATCATCGCCTATTGGGCGGTCGACTTTTACGTTCGGGCGATTAACACACTGCCCTTTCCAGCGCCGTATTACTGGAAATTCACAATCGATGGATCGGTGATCGTTTTCACCGTTGCGATCACTCTGCTGGCTACGATCGCCTCGGGTCTCATCCCGGCATTCCTCAGCGCCAGAGGCAACGCAGCTGAGATGATGAAAGAAGGCGGCCGCGGCAACAGCAGTCGCCTTGTCAATGCGATCACGCGCGTGCTCGTGGTCGGACAAATCGCGCTGACCGCGGCGCTATTGATCGCGGCGACGCTCCAAATCAAATCAATCCGAAATCAGATGAAACTCGACTACGGCTACGATGAAACCGCCATTTACGCCGCGCGGGTGGCTTTGATGGAAGGCGCGTATCCAACCGATGACGCACGGCGGGAATTTTTTCAGCGTGCGGTGCGTTCATTGTCGACTAATCCGCAGTTCGAATCCGCCGCCATGAGCAGTCGCTTCCGCATGACATTTGACGGCCAGGGGCAGTATGAAGTCGACGGTCAGAATTATCTCACAGATCGAGATCGCCCGCGCGGAAATTTCGAATCGGTCTCGGACAATTATTTCTCGACGCTTGGTTTGAAGATCCTCGAAGGCCGTGATTTCACCGTCGACGATGTCGATTCAAAGCAACCGGTGGCAATTGTGAATGCGAGTTTTGCCCGAAAATATTGGGGCAACCAAAGCGGGATTGGTCACCAGCTGCGAATCTTCAATCCCGGTCAGCCGCAGCCCTGGCGAACCATTGTCGGCGTCGTGCCGGACACCTTGATGCAAGGTCCGTTCGATCAGCAAACCGAGAGCGTGGGATTTTACATGCCATTGCTGGGCGCATCTCCCGCTCCTCAATTTTGCACGGTCCTTGTCCGTCCCCGCGCGGGTCAACGGGCTGACACTCTTGGCCCAGCTTTGAGTCGAGCGGTTGCCGCGATCGATTCGAACCTTCCGACTTATTTTGCCGGAACGCCGGGACGATTTCACAATCAAATTCTCTCCGGCAATCGCGTCATCGCGACGTTGTTCACGATTTTCGGAATTGTCGCGTTCATTCTTTCCGCCGTCGGACTTTATGGCGTGATGAGTTTTTCGGTGAACCAGCGCACGCAGGAATTCGGAATTCGAATGGCACTCGGTGCTGACGCAGCGCGAATTTTTCGAACGGTGATGACGCAAGGCGCCTGGCAGCTCGCAATTGGGCTTGTGCTTGGTGCTGGCGGAGTTGCCTTGCTGCTCGGAGTCGTTGCGGCGGCTGCCTTGAAAAACATTTTGTTCAAGGTAAACGCGCTAGATCCGACCATTTATTTCGCAGTCGCCGGGATGTTAACCTTGGTTGCGGCTGCTTCCTGTTTTGTTCCCGCGCGTCGCGCCACCCGTGTCGATCCAATGGTTGCACTCCGTTACGAATGACGTGAAAAATCTCCGTTTCGCTTTTCGCCAGTTAATTAAGAATCCGGTGTTTTCCGTCGTTGCGATCTTCACACTCGCTCTCGGGATCGGAGCAAACACGGCCATTTTCAGCGTCGTCAATGGTGTGCTTTTGAAAGCGCTTCCGTTTCCACAACCGGAGCAGCTTTTCGCGATCGCCGAGACTTCCAGGGAATCGCCACACAGGTCCGTTTCTTTCCCAAATTTT
>DATFXC010000211.1:0-2676 GCA_035258625.1 Candidatus Udaeobacter sp.
GTCGAGATTGGGCCCGGCTTGGGCGCATTGACCAGATTTCTTCTGGAAAAAGGTGCGCGCGTTCTGGCGATCGAAAAGGATGCGCGACTCGCAAAGTTTTTGCGTTCGCGCTTCGGAGACGAGCGACTTGAGGTCATCAACACCGACGCATTGAAATTCGATCCACGCGTCCTTTTCGCGCATCGTCGCGTGAAGTTGATTGGGAATCTGCCCTACAACATTTCAAGTCCGTTGCTCTTGAAATTCGTTGAATATCCAAGCTCTATCTACTTGTGTTTGTTCACATTACAAAAGGAAATGGCCAAGCGACTTTCCGCGTCACCATGCACGCATGATTACGCGGCGTTGACGTTGCGCGTCCAGTTGCATCATCAAGTGGAATATCGGCGCAGCGTTCCTTCTACCGTTTTTCTCCCACGGCCTGATGTCGATTCGGCAGTGGTGAGACTCGAGCCGCGCGATCCGCTTGAATTGCCCGCGCGCGACGATGAATTGCTTTTGAGATTGATCCGAATCGGGTTTTCTCAGAGACGAAAACAGCTTCGGAAATTACTGCGGGAATACACTACCGACTGGAACGCGCTCGCGAGCTCTTTGAACATCGACCCGAACGCACGAGCGGAGGAATTATCGTTGCTACAATGGATCAGTCTTACCAATTGCGTCGCGCCGACTCCTCGCCATGAGATGTGCTCGACGCCGAACGAGCGGTTCCCGGTTGTCGATAAGAATGACCGAATCCGCGGCTACGCAAGCCGCTCTGAAGTGCATGGGAATAACTTGCGACATCGCGCTGTTCATATCCTTGTTTTCAATCGGGCCGGGGATGTGTACTTGCAGCAACGCTCGCGCTGGAAAGATCGGCATGCGTTGAAATGGGACTCAAGCGCTGCCGGCCATGTAACTGCCGGCGAAACCTATGATAAAACAGCACGGCGCGAATTGAAGGAGGAGTTAGGCGTTGATGTTCCGCTTGAAAAAATTTGTAAGATCGCCGAGTCACCCGGCACCGATTACGAGTTTATTCGGGTCTATCGCGGCGTACTTTCCGGAGATCTAGCGCCTAACAAATGTGAAATTGAGACGGGCCTATTTTTACCGCCGGCTGTGATCGATGGCTGGACCTCGGCGCGACCGGAGGATTTCGCCCCAGGATTTTTAGAATGCTGGAAAGCGCACCGCCGGAAGATGCATTCAGGCAGCGAACAGTTTATCCGCCCAGAAACTTTCTCCGCGGCAAACGGCGCACCATCATCCGCTTGAATTTTCGGGCGGCACGCCGCGCGGCTTGCTTTCCGCCATACACGTTATCGCTGAACATCTTGGTCACCACGCGGTCACCGCGGAGGAAATGGACCTGAAATCCATGCGTCTGCTTCTTTGCGCGCGCTTTCGTGTCGATGCGACGAATGTTTTCTTCCGATTGAGGATTGGGACGTTTTCGTCTTGGCATAGCTGACTAACGACAACTTAACCAAACCATGGCGAGATTCAACGATGCGATGAAACCGCGCGGTGGAATGTCTCTGGAGATGGCAGATTCCAGGACCGCCATTTGTTGTCATACTCCGTGGCCGGCAACAATGCATAACAAGGATGGCCCTTCGTTTGCAACCAGGTGATGATTTTCACAAGGTTTTGCTGCGCCATAGTGGTGCAACCGGTCGTCGGTCGATTCACGCCTCGGCGGATGTGGAAAAAGATGGCGCTTCCCGCTCCGGGCACAGGCGGATCGGCGTTGTGCCGAATCTCAATCAGCCAGTGGTAGGCAAAATCGCCCGAGCGCATTTTTTCGTGCGTGTAATTGTCCGGCGGATTTTTCGGATCAATAACGATATGGCGATTGTAATTCGGCGAACGCGGATCATCGCTCCAAACGTCTGCCTCGGTGACTTGGTGATACGGATAGTCGGCGCCGGCCGGCAGCTGTGCGTCGTATCCAAAAACCTGGCCGATCCCGAAAATACCGGCGGGTGCGCGCCCATCTCGCTCTTTTTTGCGAAGGCCTGGCTCGCTTTGTCCTGCCAGTCCCGTTCCCCAGGCGAGCCCGTTCTTACCGAACAACACGGGAAACGGTCCGGCCACAACCTTCCAGTCGCCGCCGCGCGGGCGCTCGTACAATCGCAACTCGCCGCGCATGGAATTCCACGTCGGTGAGATTGCCAGAATCAGCTGCGTGCAATCGTCCGGAACGCCCTCGGCACATGCGCAGACACCGGGGATGAGTAACAGGCAGATCAGCAATTTTTCTAGGATTTGTCCCGAGCGCGGCCTAACGATCAACATAGTTTCTAAGAGGAAATCACTTTAGCCGTTACACCACGCGTTTCCACATCCGCATCGGCGACGAGCCACCATTTTTATTTGTCGGCTCGCAACAGATTGAGCCAGAAGTTTGCCTCAGAGCTATTTGTTTGGTGCAGTTTCCACAGCGGCTGTGTCGCCCGCTAAAAATTTTGCGCCACATAGCCAAAGGACTCCTGCGACGAACATCATCGCCGTGACCGCGAGAAATGCGACGTTCATGTTCGTGTAGTCCGCCACCATCCCGATCAACGGCGGGGCAACCGCGTCCCCGAGCGCGTGGATAATCAAAATGTTTAACGCGAAGGCCGTCGCTCGAACCGATGGACGCGTGACGTTTGCGAGCGCGGTGTTTGAGGGGCCGGTATTAAA
>DATFXC010000212.1:0-6665 GCA_035258625.1 Candidatus Udaeobacter sp.
CCTCCACCTGCAACCACCACGCATCGCGATCGATCGCCGGGATTGGAAAATGCGTTCGAACGTAGAACGATTTCGTTGGCGTAAGAAAATTGTCCAGGCTCGAGAACGGCATCTCCAGGTTCAGCGGGCTTTCGCTGCGCACGATTCTTCCGTCGCGAAGTTTTGTTGGCTCTTGTGGCATCGGTTTGGAAAGAATTATTTAGCTGCTCGGAGATACACGGAAAGCTTATCGTACAAGCTCATCTGAACACGGCGATCTTCCTCCGTAATCTGGTTCACTTTGAGTTGGTCAGCAGACATTTTGCCAAGGCTTTCGCGCAAAGCTTCAACCCGTTGGAGCAACTCCTGATGACTGCCCTGCAACAGATAACCAGGCGGAATTCGCGCATCGAAGGAGTTGGCGAAAATTAAAACCATTACGCCTGATTTCAGTTGATATTGAGGGCCGCCCTCCAGCATCGGCGTTTTCCCGTCGTAACTTGAGTACTCGATAGTCGCCTGATGAGGGTTGCTCCCAGGCGTTCGCATCACCGCTTTGACGTCCACAACTGTCTTTGCTTTGATGTCGAACTTTGTTCTTTGCAGCAACTGCACTTCTTTGACAGAGCCAATATAGACAACGGGTGCTTTCCTTCGAACCGATTCGATAAAGCTACGCATGTTCGCCGCGAGCAGATGCGCAGCGTCACCAGAGATCAGAACGCACGCCAAAAGGAACGTGCATTGTCTGACACTTTTTGTTTTCATATGTTACCGTCTTGTTTCTGGCTCATTCACTTGGTGCAATGAACACGTCTTTGCGCGGGAATCTGCGAATCAATGATTCAGGTTTATTAAGATTTGTCGCGAGAACGTCCTCCGGATTGCCGGCAATCCAGGAGGAAAGATCGATCGATTCGTAAATTCCGGTGTTGAATCCGATCAGTATCCGGCTCGGCTTGCTGCCGACGTTCTCGATTGAATGCCCGAAACCCTGCGGGATGTAACCAACGTCTCCCGTGTGCAGGAGTTCCATCCGGAAACGGCCGTGCGACCCAAACATGGTCACGCTCACATCGCCGTTGACAACGTATTGCCATTCATCAGCATTGGGATGCCAGTGCAACTCGCGCAGCGCGGCAGGCTCTAGATCGAGAATGACGTCCGTAATTGTTGTCGAGATCGGGAACCGGGTCGAATCGACGCGCCATTCGCGGCCGCCTTTGAACACCCCGTGCGGCGCTTCAGAAAGCATCCGGAACTTGTGCGTCTGCGGCGGCGAAACGCGGGGTCCCTGGAGATTCTCCGGTATTTGCTCCGGCGGAATTGCGCCGCGAGCGAAATAAACTTCCTCGCCTGGGAAACCATCAAACGCTGATTCCGGTAAGCCGAAATTTTTAGCCAGCAGCGACTTGGGCGCGTGCCCCATCCAGTCGGTGATGCTGAACGTGCCGAACTCGGAGAAATAACCGTTATCAAAAATCAGAATGAAATGTGTCGGTTCATTCCCGAGGCATTCCAACACGTGAGCGTGGCCACGGGGAAAATACCAAATGTCGCCCGGATCAAAGTTGTTCGTTTCAGTTTGCCCGGCCGGATTGATCACGGTGGTGCGCACACGACCCTTCAGCACAAACGCCCATTCCGCAGCGGTCGCGTGCCAGTGAAGTTCGCGCATCACACCGGGCTCGAGTTGCATCGATACGCCCGCGATTCCTTTCGAGATCGGCAGTCGTTCGACAGTTACTTCCTTGCCAAAACTGTTCCCAAGAACTTTCCCCTTGGATTTTTCCAATTCGAATTTGAACGTCGGCAACTCGTCTCCGGCCAATAAAGGATCCTGGACATTGTTCTGAAAACTCGTGTCGCCCATGAATCCACTTTCTTAAAACGCTTCCGGTGGGACGATCAAGCGAATCCGAGCGTCCAGAGCCGACTCGGATCTCGAACTCTTAAGAGTCGCGTTCGTGAGAGGACCCGA
Organism: Candidatus Udaeobacter sp.; assembly: GCA_035258625.1. Lineage (GTDB taxonomy): Bacteria > Verrucomicrobiota > Verrucomicrobiia > Chthoniobacterales > UBA10450 > Udaeobacter. Next base: position 1,961 of record DATFXC010000212.1, read on the forward strand.
CCACAGGCTGAGTCTGAACGCAACCGCGAAACAGCCGTCGCGGTGACGTCCAGGTTTGGCTTCTGACCTTGCCTTTGCGAAGCGCTTTGCGTTCGCCGCAAGCCAAACTCGACTAGTAGCCCTGGTCGGTTTGAAAATTGTACGTGTCGTCAGTTTGGTACAACCCCAGCGCTTCGACTGTCGCTTCGTCGATTGCTCCTGTAATTGGCAAACCGTAGTCGCGCTGGAAATTCGCGATAGCCGCTCGTGTGTCAACGCCCAGCGAGCCGGTGACTGGACCATAATAGTACCCTGCATCTTGCAATGCGGTCTGGACGTTCGCGATCACTTCGTCGGGGAGCAAATTACCGTAGGTGTAAACCGGCCCATCGTAATCGTAATAACTGTTGAGCGGATCGTAGCCATAGGCCGGATACCAATAGCTTCCGTCAAGAAAATAGTATCCGGTGGTAACGAAAACGATTGTGTCACAATTATCGTGCCACCAGTTTCGGTCGTGCCACTCGTGCCAGTGACGGCGGAACGCTTCGTCAAAGCCGATACGATCCTTTTTGTGCCATTTTTTTCCGGGGGTATCTTTCGGTGATTCGGGCTTCTCCCGCTGCGGTCCGGCCTCTGGATCACGGTTTGTGACACGCCGTTGAGGATTTATGCTCGCGAGCGTCTGATTGTTAGTCCCAAATCCGCGGTGTTCACGCATCTTCTGCAAAATGCGCGATTCAGTTTCGCGTGTCGCTGGATCCAACGTGTTCGCGTGCTCGGTCGCGAGGCCGCGCTGCTGATGCATTGTCTGCAACGTGCGCACTTCATTTTGACGCGTCGCTGGATCCAGAATGTTTCCTTCGCGGGTAACAACGCCGCGTTGTTGATGCATTGCCGCCAAAGTGCGCAATTCAGTTTGGCGTGTGCCTGGATCAACTGTAATGGGTTGTTGGCCCGGAGCGCCGCGCTGCGTATTTAACACGGCCAACGTAGGAATTGAGGTCTGCACGGCCCGGGAATAATTCGGCAGTAAATTCGCTATCGGTTGCGCAATCGTGCGAGTCAGATTCGAGTTGATTCTCTGTGCGGGAACTCCCACCGGCCGCGGAACCACCTGGGGTGCCAGGCGCGCGTGCGCAACCGGCTTCGCCGCTGTCGCTGGCACGCTCCGGCTCGCCGCGACTCGCGGCGAGGCAGTCTGCACGGTTGCATTAACCATTTGTCCGGCCGCATTGTGAAGACCTCCTGCAAGCGCCGCGACGACGACGAATGCCCAAAATACAGATCGATTCATTCTTAGCCTCCGACCATTGAACATCATAAATGCCTCGTAGTTGCAACCTTTGACCGGAATGCCCACGAACTTGTTCACGGAATGAGCAATTATTTGCTCGCCAGCGGAAGGTTTTGTCTCGGGTTGCAATTCGCTATCTGAAATTTAGAATCTCAAATCTTTTGCCGGGGTCTTAGCTCAGTTGGTAGAGCGCCTCAATGGCATCGCTGCCCAACGACTATTCTCACTTGATCTGATTTGACCTAACGCGCGTTTTCATAGGTAAAATTGCCGCACCGGTATTCCGACATAATCCCTCGTGATCTCACAAAATCGCCGCTGCCGGATAAAATAGACGGATAACGGCTAAGGCAGGTCGAGCGTCTCAACCTTCGCGTGTTTGGCAAGCCGGGAATATCAGAGTGGCGGACGCCGAGCGCGCGGAGCTTTAAGGAACGAGCCTGCGCGCAAGCTCCCGCGACCGTTGCCCGAACTTGGTTCGCGAGATGCGCAGCCCGTTTTGACCTTTCAAACTAACGCGCCGCGGCTATGCCGTTTTGCGTTTGGCTAATTGCGGCTTGGGTACTTTGGATCGCGCGTGCTCGCCAGCCGGCTTTATCGGGAACGGCCGCTTGCAACTGGGCGAGGGCAGCGCGCAAATTTTGGAGCGCTTGACGCATGTGCGGCTGATCGGCCCGGGCGGGACTTAGGCTAAAGGTCGAAATCGCCAACAAACTGATAATTGTCGTAGTAATTGTTTTCATTGCCGCGTTGTAGGAAGATATTTCCCGCGTCGTCAAGGAATAACGCCTTGCAAAGGGAAACAAGTATTTGGTGAGGCTCTAACCAAGTTCGCGCGTCAGCCCACGGAGCGCGGAAAGCAAAGATCATCGCGGCTTTGATCTGATTTCCGATGCGCTGCCATTCGGTCGGTTGTGGTACGCCGGGACGGATGCCGTCGTGAATGCCATAGGATACGCGGAGCACCGCAGCTGTTCACATGATGCTGTGATTCGCGTTTGCGATGCGGCGGGCGAACTAACCGAAAAACGCGTTGTCGCGAGCTATCTCCGGGGCAAAGCGTAACTAGAACGACAAGTGATGTTGCATTTGCTAGACAGGCTATACCCGGGCCATACATTCTTATTTACCTTCCTAACCTCGGCACCAATCTGCGTACTTTATGCGCGCACTTCGTATCCTTGTGATCTTGAGCCTAATGACTGCGGTCCTGATCGCCGGACAATCCCCCGCCTTTATCACCGATCCCCACCAGGTGACTAGCCAGCGACGGCCCGACGTGCAGAGCTTCGATCTGGAAAAACTCTATCTCACGCGCTTGATCGGCGAGACCGCGTGGTCGCCTGATGGAAAACAGATCGTTTTTGTCACCAATGTCAGCGGGCGAAATAATCTTTGGTTAATGCCGGCCACCGGCAGATGTCCTGTTCAATTCACCGTCAGTAATCAGCGTCAAAGCGCACCGGCCTGGTCGCCCGATGGCAAATCTATCGCGTTTATATCTGACTACGACGGCGATGAGCAGTGGGATTTGTTCCTCTCTAACCCGCTCAGCGGCGAGGTCGTGAACCTCACTCAAACCAGAGATATCTCGGAGGAAGGTCCCGTCTGGTCGCCGGACGGGAAATGGATCGCCTACATGGTGAAACCTCGTACCTCCTCTAACTACGAGATCGATTTAGTTAACGTTACCACCAAACAAGTCCGTCACCTTACCGTCGACACACCGAAGGAGAAGAACAACGGCAACCCCATCTGGTCGAAGGATGGCAAAGCGATCGTTTTCACACAGCAGCACGCCAACGGCAAAGATTCCAATATTTTCCTGACGGACGTGGCCACCGAAAAGCGAACGCTCCTTACACCGCACGCAGGTGAGCATAACTATATTGCCACCGATCTCTCTGCCGACGCTAAATGGGTATTGCTGACCTCGAACGCCCGTAATGGCTACGACAACGTGGGCCTGCTCGAGACAAGAACCAAAAAGATCGACTGGCTCACGGAGAGCAAGTGGCAGATAACCTCTGGTCGGTTCTCGCCTGATAGCAAGCTCGCCACCTGGACGGCAAACATCGACGGCAACCAAGAGATTTTTACCTACGACCTCGGTACCAGGCGCGCCACGGCTCTGCCGATTCCCCAAGGCGTCAATTTCTTGGGCGGGTCAGAGTCTCCGTTCACGCGAGACAGCTCGCAGCTGCTTTTCTATCATAACGGCCCGAACGCGCCGCAGGACGTCTGGATCTACGACCTTACAAGCGGCAAGTCGCAGCAGGTGACCAACAGCTTCGTCGGTGGCATCCGCGGCGAGGATATGGTCGAGCCGTACCTCGTTCACTATATGTCAAAAGACGGCAAGATGCAGATATCCGCCTTCGTCTACGTCCCGCACAACCTACAGCGCAACGGTCAGAGCCCGGCGATCGTGTATGTTCACGGCGGCCCTACGGCGCAGACGATGAATTCCTTTAATCGCAATATTCAGTACCTGGTGAACCAAGGGTACGTCGTAATTGCGCCCAACTATCGCGGTTCTACCGGCTACGGCAAGGAGTTCATGGATGCTAACCGATTCGACATGGGCGGTGGCGATCTCGCTGACTGCCTCGCTGCATCCGACTGGGTCAAGCAGACCGGCTACGTCGACCCCAAAAAGCTGGTCATCATGGGCGGGAGTTACGGCGGTTACATGACAATGATGGGGGTAACGAAGGCTTCAAACGTCTGGGCGGCCGGCGTGGCGATCGTGCCGTTTGTCAACTGGTTTACGGAGATTAAAAACGAAGATCCGCTGCTTCGCGAGTATGACGTGGCGACCATGGGCAATCCCGACGATCCTAAGAACAAGCAGCTCTTCGAGGATCGTTCGCCGGTCTATCACCTAGATAGCATTAGGGCGCCACTGCTGATGCTAGCTGGCGGGCACGACCCACGCTGTCCTGCCTCTGAAACGCGGCAGACCGAAGAAGCTATTAAAAAGCGCAGTGGAACCGTCGAGGTAAAGATTTACGACAACGAAGGTCACGGCTTCTCAAAAGTTGAGAACCAGATCGATGCCTACAAGCGCGTTGCAGACTTTCTGAAGCGACATGTTCCGGCTCCTCTCGCACAAAATGAGCATCATGGGTAATCGCCGCTTCGAAATCGCAAGGCTGGAGGAACACAGTGAGCTAAATGATAAGCCCGATCTAATTTCCAATGCGCTGCCATTCGGTCGGCTCTAGAATCGCGCTAGAATCGTTTTTGATTGCCAGATGGCAGATGATCCGGGCCGTGATGCTCATCAACGATTCCTGCACGCTTTACGACTCACAGCGGTTTGTGATTGAATGCCCAGCGCCGTCAACGACAATTTTTCTTGCTATGAAAAACTCGATCATCTTCATTTCGGCCCTCTCTTTAGTGGCGATGATGCTGGCTTCGTGC
>DATFXC010000213.1:0-3742 GCA_035258625.1 Candidatus Udaeobacter sp.
GTCGATGGCGCACTTTACGAAATGTCGCCGCCGCCGCGGCATCTGGCGCTGCCCGTGATTTCGCGCGTGAAAGTGATGGCAAGCATGAACATCGCAGAGAGACGGCTACCACAGGATGGCCGGATTCAGAAGTACATCGCCGGGCGCAATGTTGATCTGCGAGTTTCAACGTTGCCCACGCAATTCGGGGAGAGTCTGGTTTTGCGCGTGCTCGATCGAAGCATCGTCAATCTGGACTCGAAGCGCTTGGGATGCCTGACTACATCTACAATTTTCTGCTCGAAATGATCGATCGCCCGAACGGCATTTTCATTGCAACCGGACCGACCGGCTCGGGGAAGACAACGACGCTTTACTCCTGTTTGCGCAAGATCAACACCATCGATTCGAAGCTGATCACTGCGGAGGAACCGGTTGAATACGATTTAGAAGGCATCGTCCAGGTACCGGTGAACGAAGCCATCGGCTTAACCTTTGCTCGCGTGTTGCGGCACTTCCTGCGCCAGGACCCTGACCGCATCATGATTGGCGAGACGCGTGATCTCGAGACGGCGCAGATTGCAATTCAAGCGTCGCTTACAGGGCATTTGGTTTTTACGACGCTTCACACGAACGATGCGCCTGGTGCGATGACGCGTTTGATCGATATGGGGGTTGAACCGTTCCTGATTTCGTCAACACTGGAAGCCGTCCTTGGTCAGCGTTTGTTGCGCAGCATCTGTCGTAACTGCCGCGCCCCTTATCAGCCGAACGATAGCTTACTGGCGGAGCTCGGCATCTCGCGCCGCGATATCGGCGACAAACAGTTCTTCTACGGTAAAGGTTGCGACACTTGCAACAACACAGGCTACAAAGGACGAAAAGGAATTTACGAGCTTCTGAAAATCAGCGATCCGATTCGTGAACTGATCAACGAGCGCGCCCCGACGGTGACGATAAAGCAAAAGGCGATCGAGCTTGGAATGATCACGCTGCGCCAGGACGGCTTGCGCAGCATCTTCGCAGGCGACACCACGATTGAAGAGGTGCTGAGATACACGTGAAGAACCGCGAGGTAGTTACGCTCGACACAACACCCCGACATAATTAGACTAGGCCGCCATGCCGCGTTTTAACTACGTAGCTCTTGATGCCCGTGGACAGGAAGCGTCCGGGTTGCTCGAAGCCGCTTCAAGCAGCGCGGCAATCAGCCAGTTGCGTCAGGCTGGCTATTTTCCCACTAGTATCATCGAGGAGGCCATAAGCAGCACCGACGGCAAGGAAGCTCGGCGACGCGCAGCAACGATTGAGCGCACGACGAAACCACGCGCGAAAAAAGGCATCGTTCTTTTCGAGCGAAAAAAAGTTAAGTCAAAAATCCTGATGATCTTTACTCGTCAACTGGCGACGCTGATTGATTCCGGTTTGCCGTTATTGCGGAGCCTAAACGTTTTAGCGAACCAGGAACGCGACAAAGCATTGAAAAAAACCATCAACAAACTCGCCGACTCCGTGCAAGGGGGCAGCACATTTTCCGACGCGCTGGCGCTGCATCCGAAGATCTTCAACGATCTGTATGTCAATATGGTCAAGGCCGGCGAGGTGGGCGGCGTTTTGGAGTTGGTGCTTACCCGGCTTTCCGAATTTCAGGAGAAAGCCGCCAAGATTAAGAACAAAGTGCTCTCGGCCATGGTGTATCCGATCATCGTGATGACCATGGCGGTGGCAATCATGAGTTTCCTGCTCGTGTTCATCGTTCCGCGGTTCGAATCGATTTTTCACGACCTGCTTGGCGACAAACCGCTGCTGCCTGTGACGCGGTTTGTTCTCGGCGTCAGCGGTTTCATGCAGCACCACGGCCTGGTTTTGCTCGGAGCCGTGGTGGCGATTGTGGTCGTTTACAACTTCATCTTCCGCACACGTGGCGGGCGCCTTGCCATTGACGTTTTCAAACTGCGCATGCCGCTCTTCGGCAACTTGAATCGCAAAACGGCAATCTCCCGTTTCGCGCGTACACTGGGAACACTGGTCACGAGCGGTGTTCCGATTTTGCAGGCGTTAAATATCACACGTGAAACTGCGGGCAATGCCGCCATCGCTCGGGCAATCGCGCGGGTGCACGACAGCGTGAAGGAAGGCGAATCGATCGTGCAACCGCTCGAAGCCAGCAAAGTGTTTCCGCCAATGGTGGTCAGCATGGTTGATGTTGGCGAAGAGACCGGCAAACTTCCCGAAATGCTTTTAAAGATCGCGGAGGTCTACGACGACGAGGTTGACAACGCGGTGGCCGCGCTCACCTCAATGCTGGAACCAATCATGATCGTGTTCCTGGCGGTGATCGTTGGAACAATTGTGCTCGCACTGTTCACGCCGCTCATCAGCATCATCACCGGCTTGCAACAACAAACGTGATCGGCTTCGCGGAAATGACGAAACACGAATAACGAATGACGAAAAAAGTTTCCCCCAAACGTTGTAGAGGCGTTTGTGTCAAACGCCTAACGAATTGCGCTGGCGCTTGCCGGGGCCAGCGCCGCTACAACGCCTTCACTCTGATTGAGCTAGTCCTCGTGGTTGGCATCATCACCGTTCTCGCGGGATTAGTCTTAAGCACAGTCGGCTACGCGCGGAAGAAAGGCGCCCTCGCCCGAGCTGAAACCGAAATCGCTGCCATGTCAGCAGCGTTGGAAAACTATAAGGCCGATAATGCAGTCTATCCGGCGTATTCCGGAGCAACCGGAGCACATGCTCTGTATCAGGGATTGAGCGGTGACGGAAATGACGCAATTGGTGGCACGACTGCATCAACGGGAACACCAGCGTCAAGCGGGAAATCGTACATGACGCTGAAGCCTAACATGCTTACTCCAAATCCGCCCGATGCGACGACGCGCGTGATAGATCCGTTCAGCAATGACTACAATTACCGCGCGCCCGGCACGAACAACATTGCGACTTTTGATTTATGGACTACCGCGAACGCCAACCCACCGACCGACCAAAATCAGTGGATTAAAAACTGGTAATTGCACGACGTCTGACACAAACGCCCTACAGATTCTCTGCGCCGCACACTCGTCAATCCGCAATCTACAATCGGCAATTCTTTTCAGCCTTCCGTCGTGCGCACCACGACCTCGACGCGGCGATTGGGGCTTTGCTCTTCGATTGAGCCGTTCGCTGAGGCGCGGAATTTCGTTGCGCCGAAGCCGTGCGTCTGGATTTGCGCCGGATTGATGCCCATCGCCTCGACCAGATAGCGTTTCACGCTGTCGGCGCGGCGCTGGCTCAGATCAAGATTGTATTCAAATGTGCCGAATGAGTCCGTGTAGCCTTCCACGGAAAATGTCGCTTTCGGATTGCGTTGGATGAGCGTGCCCAGCTTTTGTAGTTGACCAATCGCGCTCGATTGCAGCACGTCGCTGTCGTACTCGAAAAGCTGATCGTCAGGAAGACGCAATTTTGTGCCTGACCCGAGCGGACCTTTTTGCGCCAGCAACTGATCAAGATCGCTGAAGCCCGGCGCGTGTCCTTTGTTCGGACCGGCGCTATCGCCGGGCAGTTTGCTTGTGAAAGTATTTGGCCGTTTGATGGCCGTGCTGGTGGCCAGCTCCGTTCCGCTGAGAGCAGGCTGCGGGCGGCCGGACACCGAGCTGCTGTTCAGCAACGATTGCTCATGCACCGCGTTGGGATCATTGGAAAGAGTTTGCGCCGTGGAACGCTCAATCTCGTTCATTACAGAAGTTACGTCCGGCTGTTCCAC
>DATFXC010000214.1:0-10667 GCA_035258625.1 Candidatus Udaeobacter sp.
TGAAGGCGCACCGGCATAAGAAGCGACTGCGGTATAAGTTGTAACGCGCAGTCTCATTTGCCTTTGCTGGCAGCGGTAACCCTGTTGGTTTGCCGAATCCAAGGCGGAAAGATAAGATTAGGCGTGAGGGAGCAGAAAAAGTGCTGCGTTTGCTGCGCCTGCCGAAACTTTCTTTTCGCGCTTACTTTTCTGGCTGCGGCAACGGCTGCCGAGGCACAGGCGCCGAAGGCTTCACCCGCAAAGGTTCCACGCACCCATCCTGCACGGGCGGTTCCGCGCCATGATGATTCGGTTGCATCGAAACCGGCTCCAGATCTCGCGTTGCGCCCGCAAGGCGCACACAAAGCCGACGCGCTTGCGCGTTTCGTTGAAGGAATGGCCTTCGAGGAAAGCGGCGAGACCGACCGGGCTCTGGAAGCCTATCGAAAAGTTCTCAATGTCGATCCAGGTCAGTCAGAGCTCGCTTCCAGGGTGGCCGCTTTGCTGATACAGCAGGATGATTTTCCCCAGGCAATCGATGTGTTGAAGGACGCAATCAAGGCAAACCCAAAAAATGCCGAGCCTTATCAGCAACTTGCTTTCATCTACACGAGGTATCTGAAGAAAACGGACCAGGCGATCGATTACGCCAATCGCGCCATCGCTCTGAATCCAGGAGACGTGGACGGTTACCAGCGCCTCGTGGAAATCGAACTCGCAGCCAGGCAAGAGAAAAGGGCGCTCGAGGCACTGGATCGCGCGGTAAAAGTCAAAAGTACTGATCCAAATTTCTGGATGCGCCTCGGTAAACTCTACGTGGCTATTCTTTTCAAGTCTGACTCACAGCCGAAGCCGGGTGAACTGAAGACGACCAACGACGTTTTCAAAAAGGCCGCCGAATACGGAGACGAGGATCCGGGTGTCCTGAAGGAAGTAGCAGATTATTATGCGGCATCGCAACAACTCAAGGAGGCGATCCCGCTTTATCTGCGTGTTCTCGAACTGCAACCCGACGACGCAAACGCCCGAGAGAAACTGGCGACCGGCTTTGTCCTGACAAACCAGAGAGACAAAGCGGTTGAGATGCTCGAACAAATCATCAAGGAGCACGCCGAAAAATATCAGCCGTACGATTTACTGGCTCAGGTGTTGGACGAGGAAGCGCGATCGCTTCAGCGCGCGAATCACTTTGAGGAAGCCAAAGCGAAGTTCGCCAAGGTGGCCGCTAATTATGAGCAAAGCCTCTTGATTAATCCAAACCACGCTGGGACGTATGTGCGTCTGGCGGAGCTTCTTCTCGGGCCTCTAAGAGACGCTGACCGCGCAGTGAAATTGCTGGCCGAGGCCCGGCGCCGATTTCCCGGCGCGCCTGAGATCGTGTATTACCTGGCCATCGCCCAGCGCGAAGCGAAGCAAAGCCAGCAAGCCGTGGCTACTTTCGAGGAAGCGCTGCACGAAGCGCAACTCGAAGAGGACGATGATTTCGTCAATGCGAAGTTTTATTTCAATTACGGAGCGGCTGCCGAGCAGGCGGGCTTGTACGACAAAGCGGCTGATTTGCTCCGTAAATCGATCGCGCTCGATCCGGCGAACTCGGCCGAGGCCTGCAATTATCTGGGCTACATGTGGGCCGATCACAACATGAACCTGGAGGAAGCTGAAACGATGATCAGGCGCGCGTTGGAAAGTGAACCCAACAATGCTTCGTATCTCGATAGCCTCGGCTGGGTCGAATTTAGAAAAGGTCAGTTTGATCAAGCTTTGAACGACCTGCTTCGCGCTGCAAAGGCTGCAGAGCGCGAGGACCCGGTTGTATTCGAACACATCGGCGACACTTACTTGAAATTGAATCGCGCCAGGGAAGCTTTGGAAGCTTGGCAAAAAGCGCTGGCGCTCGATCCCAAGAACAAAAAACTCGCGGACAAGATTCAAACCACCAAAAAGACCATCGGGAAGGATTTACCAGCAACGAGCAATCCGACTTAGTCGAGTGCATCAACATCGAACGTCGAACAGTGACCATCGAGTCCTGCGCCCGTTCAACGTTGGATGTTCGGCGTTGAGCGTCGTGACATGAAGGAATACCCCACGCCCTGGCAACGCAAGATGATGTGGGCGGCGCTGACTGCCTGTTTCGTCGTTGTTCTCGTCCTCATCGTTGCTGCCCTCATCTGGGCTGCGGCCAATATCATCAGCTTTCTTCAGCCCATTTTGATCCCTGTGGCGATTGCTGCGATTCTTACTTATCTGCTCGATCCGCTGGTGACGAAAATGTCTCGCGGAACGCTTACTCGCACTAAGACGATCGCTCTGCTTTTCGCAATCGCGTTTTTTGCATTGGGTGGACTAGCGGCGTGGCTCGTTCCGACGATCTCGGTTCAAAGCGCGAATTTTGCACGGCAGATCCCCTCTTATACGGAACAGGCGCGGGATCATGTGGTCGATCTTATCTATCGTTTCGACCAAACATTCGGCGTGCTCGGCGCAGGACAGACGAAATCTGCGTCGAAAAATCTCACCAATTTTCTAATTGGGCCCGGTCCCTCTGCTTCTCCTCAGCGACAATCGGCAGCGAGTCCGACAGCATCGCCGCAACCCACCGCCCCAGACACTCAAGTAATCGGCCCCAGCCAGCCAAAGCTGAGCAGCGCCGAGCGTCAGCGCATTCAAGCGTACGTGGAAAAGCAAATGCCGAAGTTGCAGGACGCGCTTCCAACGTTGCTGGGAAAAGTTTGGGGCATTTTGAAGAAAAGCATCGGCGGATTTCTCGGCGCTACCGGTTTCTTGCTCAGTCTCATTCTGGTCCCGGTCTATTTGTTCTTTTTGCTCAAAGAAAAGCCGCGCATTGAAGAAAGATGGACAGACTACCTGCCGTTGCGGGCATCGCCGCTAAAAGACGAAGTGGTGGAAGTGCTGTCACAGATTAACTCGTACGTTGTCGCGTACTTTCGCGGTCAGCTGCTTGTCTGCCTGGTCGATGGCATTCTCATCGGCACCGCGCTTACAATAATCGGCCTGAATTTTGCCGCAGTGATCGGCGCGATGGTGGTCGTGCTCACCATGGTGCCGTACATCGGGATTATTATTTGCTGGGTGCCGGCCGTCCTCATTGCCGCTTTCCAATGGGGCGATTGGACGCACCCGATATTGGTGACCGCCATTTTCATCGTCATACAGAATCTGGAAGGCCTGTTCTATGCGCCGCGGATTGTGGGAAATTATGTGGGCTTACATCCGATGACCGTGATCGTGTCGATTTTCGTGTGGGGTCTGACCATCGGCGGAGTAATCGGTCCGCTGCTTGCGGTGCCGCTTACGGCGACGCTGAAAGTCCTTTTCGGACGCTACGTTTGGGGCCAGCATTTGCGGGAACGGCCTCTGCCGATTGAAACGGCGCTCACATCTGAACAAATCGAAGTGCCGATTCAGCGTTAGCTCAACAACCCGCGTGCATGAAAGGGAGAACTGGATCGATGGGCGTCGAGACAACGCACGAAGTCCCGGAGAAACCCACGCCCGCCAGGCATGAAAAAGACCGGCAAACGTTTCTGGGCAGGGGATCATTTTTCCAGCACCGGCTCGGGCCGATTCGTGTGGTCCTTGCAGTTTGCGGATTGGTAATCGCTATTTTGCTGGGCATTTTCTTTGTCAGTTACGGTTCGAAACTGTATCAAAACTGGCGCGAAAACCGTTTGCTGTATCAGGCAACCGCGCTGCTACAGGAGGGAAAGCTCAACAAGGCAGCGCAAATAGCGCGGGAAATCCTGGCGCGACATCCGGATTCTCTCCCGGCGCTGTACATTCTTGCAGAGACAGCGGAAAGAGAAAACCTGGAAGAAGCAGTTTCGTGGCGCGAGCGCATAGCACGGCTGCTTCCAAAAAATCCTGAGAGCCAGCTCAATTTCGCTTCCGCTGCCCTCCGTTTTGGGAAACTCGATCTTGTTCGAGAAGCGCTCGATCGGATCTCGCCGAGAGATCGGGATAGCGCAGCGTTTCATGTTGTTGCAGGTTGGTTGGCTCGCGCCGAAGGAAATTTTGCGGAGCAGGAAGACCAATTCGCGGCAGCAGTAAAGAAAGAACCAAACAACGACCTCTATCAATTTAACTTGGCAGCGCTGCAACTTCGCTCAAACGACACCGAAAAGAGCGAGAACGCGCGCGATGCACTCGAGCGACTAAGCAAAGTAGCGCCCTACCGCACCGGTGCGCTGCGAGCATTACTGAACCATGCTGTGGAACGCCATGAGCTCACGGCGGCGGATAACTTCGCGCAACAGCTACAAATGTCGCCGGAGGTCACGTTCGGCGATTACCTGCTCTGCCTTAATTTTTACCAGAAGCTGGACGACAAGAAATTCCGGCTGCTCCTTGAGAGGGTGAAACCGTTTGCGGCGCGTAATGCGTCCGATCTCGCAGCGCTTGTGCAGTGGATGAATCAAAACGGACTCGCTGGAGACGTTGCGAAGTGGATCGACAAGTTGCCGGCAGCACAAGTGAGTTCGCCGCCTGCGTTAGTCGCAGTCGCGGACGCCTACGCCACGCTGAAGAATTGGTCACGTCTAAGACGCTGGACGCGGCCGGGACCTTGGGGCGACGCCGAATACCTGCGTCTGGCTTACGAGGCAATTGCCGTCCAGCATCTGCGCTCCGGCAACGGCTCCAGCGTGAAGTCGGAGTTCCAAACACTCTGGCAAACTGCGGAAGAATTATCCGAGGACGAGCCGGAACGCGAACTTGCTCTCGCCCGGCTCGCCACGAAATGGGAGCTCGGGACGCAATCGGAAGAACTTTGGCTGCGCGTGGAAAAAAATTCGCCGATGCGGCGTGAAGCTCTCGACAATCTTCGCCAGCTTTATCGGGCTAACGATGAAACTGACAAGCTCTATCAAGTTCTCCAACGCCTTCATGAGAGTTCGCCTAACGAGGCGCCGATCACGGCGGACCTCGCGCGGCTGGGCCTGAATCTTGACCGTAATGCTGAGCGCTCATATCAACTCGCAAAAGAGGCATATGACCGGGCGCCAAACGAGGTCAATTGCGCGGTCACCTATGCATTCTATCTCCATCGCACGGGCAGAAATGCAGAGGCTCTTGCCATCATACAAACTTTGCCGCCCGACCAGTTACACGATCCGCACGCAGCTGTTTACATTGCGTTGGTTCTGGTCGAGGGAGGCCACGTGGAGGAAGCAAGGGATTACATCGCCGCTGCTGAAAAGGGCGAGATTTACCCTGAAGAAAAGAAGCTGCTCGAGGAAGCGAAATCGAAGCTCATAATAGCGTCTGTAAGCGCATCGCCAGCAGAGTCGCCGGCGTCACCTGTGCGGGCGACAGCGTCACCATGAACACGATTATGAATCCGGAAATCCGGAAACGGTCGCCAAGATTCTCGACGACACTGGTTTGACCATGCTCAATGGCGAAGCCGTCGAAATCGCTGGTGTTGGATTTGCGGGAATCTGTGGTTTCGGCGGCGGTTTCGGCCGGCGGATGTTGAACGCGTGGGGCGAGCCGCTGATTAAACAATTCGTGCAGGAATAAATCAGCCATGCCATTCGCCTGGAGCAGGCGCTGGTGAAGCTGCAGACCGATCGCCGAATCGTGGTTCTGCATTACTCTCCAATTCGCGCTACGTTGCAGGGCGAAGATCCTGAAATTTATGCCTTCCTTGGTTCCAGCCGCCTCGAAGAACCAATCAACCGATTTCGCGTCACCGCAGTTTTCCATGGTCACGTGCACAACGGGATTCTAGATGGAAAAACTTCCTCGAATTCTGGAACTGTAGAGCGTCTCTCAGACGCCAAAAGTCAGTCAGACAAAGATGCCGCCGCAACAACTCGCCAGGCCTTAACATCCGCGCTGGTTCGCGTAGGGGAAACGCAGCGCACAGCTTTAATTGCGCCGAAGGTAACTTCTGAAAACGGCACTTTGATCGAAGCTGCCACCTTCCTCCGGGTTGCCGGTGCCATGTTCGTGTAGATTAAACTCAAGTGCGGTTTAAGGTCGTACTGCGATGAATCCCCAGCGGCCCGGCGAATGATATCATCAATTTGCTGCAGTTCATTGCTCAGCGCGAATTGCACAAAGAGCGTTTTGATGAATTCATCGGAGTGATCAATATCAAGTGGCTTAAGGGTGATCGGCGTGCATTCACGCGTTGCGCCCCCGAGAGCTTGCTGGCCCGCCCCAGCACGATTGGCTCCGACGTGAACTGTCAGGTGCGGCTCGAAAACAGGCGCATCGTATCGACGCGCAAGATCGTTGATGATTCCCTGAAAGAAACTGTGCACCGGCTCGGATGGTATCAGCCAGTAGGCAATGATGATGTGTCTAGCCACGAGCCAGGAACTATGTGCGGTTCAACTCCACTTTTGCAGCTCAACAATATTGCCTTCAGGATCTCGCGCATAAACCACGCGAAGCAGACCAACGCCGTGCACTTCTGCCGTGGCAATTTCTCCCACCGCGCCGCCGCCGGCTGCAATCACTATCTGCAGCGCTTGATCGACATCGTCGACCGCAAATGCAATGTGCGCGAAGCCACACTCATTAGCTCTCGGCAGTTTGCGTTCGATCAACTGATCGTAGCTGAAAACTTCGAGCGTCGGTCCATCGTCCCCGTATCCGGGCAAAAGCAGATGAACTCCGCGCAGATGCGCGTTTGGGACCGCGTTCACGCTGTCGAGCCACGTGCCGGACAAATCACGTTCCGGACCTTTCGGTTCGCATCCGAATACTTCGCAATAGAATCGAACCAGTCGCTTCCAATCTCTGGCGATCAAATTGGTGTGCACGTATTTGGCGCGAATTGGCATTTTGTTCTCGATAGAACTTACAACTACCACAACGCATCTGCCCATGTCATTCTGAGCGAAGCGAAGAATCTCTGATCTCTTACGGATGTTTCGGCTACAAAAGAAATGAAGATGTTTGGCTTCGCTCAACATGACAGAGGAGTAGGGTTCGCCCAAATTTCCTTATGCCGACGAATGTTTTGGGAACAGAGTTGAAATGTTGTTGTCGCGATCCGATGACCGGATTTTTTCGCGACGGTTTCTGTCGCACCGGACCGGAGGATGTGGGGCAGCACACCGTTTGCGTGAAAGTTACGCGGGAATTTTTGGACTTCTCGGTACTCGATGGAAACGATCTGGTAACGCCGGTTCCGGAGTACGGTTTCCCCGGACTCAAGCCGGGCGATAAGTGGTGTGTATGCGTCACGCGGTGGAAAAGCGCGCTTGACCACAACCGTGCGGCGCCTGTCGATCTCGAAGCGACGCACGCCTCCGCACTCGAATTCGTAACGCTGGAAGAACTAAAGGCCCACGCGCTGAAATAGGATAGCGCACGCGTCCGGCGTGTTGGTTTCGGCGTCGCGCCGAAACAATCTTTATCTTGCTTGCACTGCCCCTCGGCAATGAGAACCTGCGGGAAAGTTCGTGATCGCGGGACGTGCTTGCCAGCACGCGAAACGCGCAATCCGAATTTTCGCGAGGCGGTTGAATGGACACGAGTTTGCCGCCACGCTAAGAGCGAATTGAAACTGCCGTTTAGTCTTTTCCTGGCCCTGCGGTATTTAAAGCCGAAGCGCACATTTCTCTCGATCATCACGTTGATCTCGGTGATCGGGGTGATGCTCGGCGTAACCGTGCTGATCCTTGTGATCTCGGTGATGACCGGGTTTGATCGAGAGCTGCGCCAGAAGGTGATCGATTTCGACGCTCACATTCTCGTGACCTCCGAAGACGTGATGCGCGATTGGCGAACGCTCAAAGCCAAAATCGACAAAGCACCGGGTGTGGTGGCTACCGCTCCGTATGTGCAAGGACCCGTAATCGTCGAGTTCCATAGCCGGCGGCTTGCGCCGCTAATCCGCGGTGTTGATCCCGAGCAGGAGGAAAAAGTGATTCCGCTGCAAAAATTCATCAAGTACGGAAAGCTCGATCTCGAAGGTGAATCGACGGCGCTTGGGATTGAGCTGGCGCGAAAACTCGGAGCCAGTGTGGGAGACAAGGTAACGATTTATTCGCCGGGTAATGTCGGCCAAGTCCTCGACAGCATTAAGAAACTGGAGAACGCAAAGGGCGAAGAAGAAAAAAAAGCCATCGACGAATTGCGCGACGTGATTCTCCCGAAAGAACTCATTGTCACCGGCATTTTTGAAACCGGCCATTACCTGCACGACTCCGAATTCCTGCTCGTGCCGGTTTACGTTGGGCAAGAGTTGTACGGTTTGGGAGACGCATTGCACGGGATCACGGTGAAGACCGACAATCCATACGGCGCCGAACGCATCAAACAGGAGATCCAGCAATTTCTCCAACCGCCGGCGTACGCGCAGACGTGGATCGACATGAATCGCCAATATTTCGAAGCCGTGCGACTCGAGCGCACGGTGATGTTTTTCCTTCTGTTCTTTATCGTGATTGTCGCGGCGTTTGGAATCATGAGCACGCTCATCACCGTAACGGTGCAGAAGCGGCAGGAGATCGGAATCGTGAAAGCGCTCGGCGCGAACATCACGCAAATTATCTGGGTTTTCCTTGGTCAGGGAACCATTGTCGGTCTTTTTGGAACGCTCACTGGCCTGGGGCTTGGGATGACGTTAATCCGGTACCGCAACGAATTCAGTCACTGGCTGGCGTCCACGTTGCACATCGAGATCTTCCCGCGCGAGGTCTATCAATTTTCGTCGATCCCAGCCGAAGTCATTCCACATGACGTTGCTATTATTTGCGTCAGCGCGTTTTTGATCTGTTCCATTGCCGCGCTGATCCCCGCGTACTTCGCCGCGCGGCTCGATCCGGTGAAAGCGCTGCGTTACGAGTAATTTTGTCTATTACTCCTGCTGGCCTGCTTCGCCGTAGCTTGGCGAAGGCGGGTGCTATTGCTGGTAATCGAGCTCAAAGAGCGATCCAGCGCGCGGAACGCCCAACCGTAACCTTCTGGCCACTCGCTCTGGCGCGGGCCCGCAACGTTCAGGATGCCAATCTTGTTCTTGCGAGCAAAATCGGCGATTAACTTTGCAGCGTCTTCAGCGGAAATTTCTGACGCGTCGATCAGCTCATGCGGCCGCTTTAGATCGACGCAGAAGCGAACCGTTAGCTCAGTCCCACCGACACGCTTTGCTAGGTAAATCACCACGGTTCCATCAGAATCCTTCACGTTCTGTAACGTGCGTTCGGTGAAACCGCCGGCTTCCAATTCCTGAACCGGATATCGATCCGGAATCCTGCCGAATTCATCGAGGCGTCCGGCGGGACACCACCCACCGCAGTCGATTCCGTGCTTCAGCGCAACATCAAGCGCCGCGCGATCAACGCCTGTTTGTCCGCCGGAAATTATTTTCACCGGCTGGGCATTCAGTCGCCCGTTGGAACAATGTCCGCGCGCTCAACCATCAGGATGACCGTGCGTTCGGGCGCACGCGTGCGATGGCGGACACCTTTCGGCACGACGAAGCCCTGTCGCGGTGCAAGATCGATCAGGCGATCTTCGAGATCGATCAGGAACCGCCCATCGAGCACGAAAAAGAATTCATCGATGTCCTTGTGTTCATGCCAGTGATACTCCCCCTGCACAACCGCCATCCTCACCACTGAGTCGTTCACCTTGCACAGCGTCTGGTTGTACCACTTGTCCGTACAGGCGTCGGCCAGCTGTTGCAGGTCGATTACTTCAAGCGGCCCGTGCAGAATGTTGAGGTACGTTTTGTACGGAAAGTCCTGCGGCGATCTATTCGAGGCCATAGTTGTAATGTGGAGACGCAGCAGTCCACGGCAAAAGAATCTGCTTTGGATCCACTGTAGCATCTGATTTTGCCATTCCGAGCGAAGTCGAGGAATCTCTGGAATGCTCTTTGGACGCCAGAGCCAATCGAGAGATGTCTCGACTTCGCTCGACATGACAATCAGTCATTCTTCGCCGTCGAAATAATCGGTTTCCTGACCTTTGATAACGACACGATCGGACGCTGAGGACTTGTTCACTTTCCACTTCCCGCTATCGGGAAAATACGATGACTCGCCGATCGGATTATCCGCGACGACGTAGTAAAGGAAATCCTCGTCGCCGGAGTTGATCAGTTGATGCGGTTCGTCGGGACCAAAGATGAACGCGTCGCCAGCCACGACTTCAGTCCTGCCGTCTCTATCGCGAACGGTGCCTTTGCCGGAAATGACCAGGTACAGTTCCCATTGGGCTGAGTGAGCGTGGTAAGGGAAGTTGCATTTTCCCCGAGGCACTCGATTCCACTCGAGATCGAAGGGATGACGCTTTGACAGATCGAGCGAACTGGGATCGCGTCCCAGCGCTTCAGAAATTCCTTTAAAGTGCACGGCGTATTTTCCGCCTGCTGATTGCCACGGCTCCTCTTTGATTTCGTTGAGATTTACCTTGCGCATGTGGAAACTGTACCGGCGGTCTCCGACCGCCGACGCTGGGTTGGCGTCTGACACAGACGCCCTACAACTTGGACATCATTCTTCGCCATCGAAATAGTCAGTCTCAGTTCCTTTGACGAGGACCTCTTCCGAAGCGTCTTTTGTCACTGCCCATTTTCCGCTGTCGGGATAATAACAAGAATCGCCCGTTGCCCCTCCGCTGCGCGGATTATCGGCAATCACGTAATAAACAAAATCTTCGTCACCAGCGTTGCTCAGTTGATGCGCTTCGCCGGGCTGAAACAA
>DATFXC010000215.1:0-2566 GCA_035258625.1 Candidatus Udaeobacter sp.
CGGGATCACAGTTTCATAAACGCGTTCACCAAAATGCTTGCGCACGTCGGCAACTACCTGTTGGCTAAGATTGGTTCGGGCGTCGAACATCGTCATAACGATGCCGCCCAGCTGCAGCCGCTCGTTCGCGCCTGAATCGAGTACTTGCTCGATCAGGCGCACAATTTTCACCAATCCTTCCAGCGCGAAATATTCGCATTGGATCGGAGTCAACAGCTCCTGCGCGGCCGCGAGCGCGTTACTCATCAAGATTCCAAGCGACGGCGGGCAATCCAGGAAAACGAAATCGAATGTCTGATCGGTCTGCAGCGGTTTCAGCGTGTCCGCCAGCCGAGTGAGATGATTTGGCATCCGCGCGATCTCCACCTCCGCACCGGCCATATCGAGATCGGCCGGCACGATGAACAGCCCTTCGCGCTGGGTTGGCAAAATCTTTTCAGTGATTGAAGCCTCGCCAAGCAGTGCGTCGTAAAGACTGATGTCCTCGACGCCCTGCAAGCCAAACGAGCTCGTTGCATTTGCTTGGGGATCGAGATCGACAAGCAAAATCCGCTGGCCTGACTCCGCCAGGGCAGCGCCGAGATTAACGGCCGTGGTGGTTTTGCCAACGCCGCCCTTTTGATTAGCAATCGCAATGATTTTCATTTCTGCAGAACGGAGCATAGACATCTCTTTGGGCACATGTTCAGCGCCAAAGGCGCTGTTTCATGCCAGCCTGGGTCAGCGCCCCAGGAATTGAAATTGCCGCTATTACAAGCGCTGAAAGCGCACTTCACTTTGGGTTGTGGGTCGAAATGCCTTCGGGAAATGAATCGCGCTTTCAGCGCTGATCTTTGGGGCACCTTGAAATCTGGGGCGTTGCCCCAGGCTAGTCGTGAATGTGTTGCGCCTTTGGCGCTGAAGCGAGGAACGCACCTTGCCCGCTCCGCAGCTAAACGTGTGGAGTGGCGATCGTCATGTTGGCTCAGGTCCATTGGTTCAACGGGAATGATGATGTTGCTGGCTGCAGCAAACTGAAACTAAATTTTTCGAATTTCAGATTTGGAATTTCGGCAATAGCGTTCGAGTCTCCTAGCCTGTGAAAGCTACTCCAGCAACAATCGAAGCAGCGGCGCGCCCGAAAATCTCTGAAGCCGAAGAGCCACTTATCTTACGAAGTCAGGACGCGCGCGGCGTGGTCACGTTGACGCTGAACCGTCCGCAGACTTTCAACGCTTTATCCGAAACGATGCTCGCCGAGTTGCAGCGCAAACTCGATACGGTTGCGTCCGACAAATCCGTGCGTGCCGTTGTCATTGCGGCCGAGGGCAAAGCTTTTTGCGCCGGTCACGACCTCAAAGAAATGCGGGTCGATCCATCGCTGGAGTATTATGAGCGGCTTTTTGCTCAATGCTCCGCGATGATGCTCACTATCCAGCGATTGCCCGTCCCTGTGATTGCGCGCGTCCAGGGAATCGCGACTGCCGCAGGTTGTCAGTTGGTCGCGATGTGCGATCTCGCGGTCGCGTCGAGCACAGCCAAATTCGCGGTCAGCGGCGTGAACGTCGGTCTTTTCTGCTCCACACCCGGCGTGGCACTTTCACGAAATATTTTACGCAAGGTGGCATTCGAGATGCTTATCACTGGCGAATTCATCAGCGCGCAGGAGGCTAAATCGCGCGGCTTAGTCAACCGCGTCGCAGAACCTGAACAACTCGACGCGGAACTCGAAAAAATGGTAGCCGCGATCATCAGCAAACCACGCGTTGCAGTCGCAATGGGAAAAGAGTTTTTCTACCGTCAGGCCGAACTCGGTATCGCAGCCGCTTACGAAGCGGCGAATCCAATCATGGCATGCAACATGATGGATGAAGCAGCGCTTGAAGGCGTGCAAGCCTTCATCGAAAAACGCCCGCCACGCTGGAACAAAGAATGACTCGGCGAATCGGAGATGTGGCCACAGTTCGAATTTCTTTCGCGCGCGAAGCGCGCTTTGGAGTGCGGCGGGTCGACGCCACTTTCGGCTTGACCGTGTTAACACACCGACGGTCCATCCGTTAACAAACGCCGTGACTTTCACTGCTAAAGACGTGGCAGCGCTGTCCCGCGGCGAATTAGTTGGCGATCCGACGCTGAAGATCACCGGCGCGGCATCGCTCGGCGAAGCGACGATGGGGGAAATCAGTTTCTTTGCCAATCGAAAATATATCGGGCTGTTACGTAAAACCCGTGCGTCGGCGGTTTTTGTTCCGCCGGATTTCGCCGAGGCGATCGATGCCGTGCAGATTCGCGTTTCAAATCCGACAAAGGCGTTCGAGCAGGTCGTGCTCAAATTCGCGCCGAAGCCGATCAATTTCGCGCCTGGTATTCATCCTACCGCCGTAGTCGATCCAAGCGCGCAGCTCGGCGAGTGCGTTTCGATCCAGCCGCTGGCGGTGATCGAAGCCGGGGCAAAAATCGGCGACGACACAGTTATTGGCGCCGGCAGCTACATCGGACATGAGACGGTCATCGGGGCCACGTGTCACATTTACCCGCGAGTCACGATTCGCGAGCGAAGCCGGATTGGCTCGCGCGTGATCATTCA
>DATFXC010000216.1:0-8873 GCA_035258625.1 Candidatus Udaeobacter sp.
ATGGCTATAGGACTTTAGGGGTATGCCTTTCGGCGCGTTAAATCGTTACATCGTTACAAGGATGACACGCACAAAGCTTAAGAAGCTTCCGCCGCTACTAATGGTACGCGCGCCGACGCTAACGACTTCTAAAAGGTGATCCCGGTCGTGATTTGCGGTCCGTGTGTCACCACGTCGAACTTAAAGTTGTTGTCCTCGAAGTCACTGCCGAGTGCCCGGTAACCGACTTCGGTAAAGATGCTCCGGGTCCAGTTGAGCCCAACTACGCCCTCGACCTCCCACATCAAGTCGGAAACGACGCCTCGGCCGACCTCGCCACGCACGGCGGTGTAGAACGTCTTATTAAAGTTGTATCGGAGCCGCAGCCCACCATAGCCATCGAGCCAGTCATCTTGCCGCGAAATGGATCGATTCAGTTTGTTCTGCAACACAACCGAAAGGTCGTTTGCAATCTGCGTCTTGGCTGCGTTAACGATTCGTCTCACCGCAGCCCGGCGAGCCTCACCCTCGAGATGGAGCGCGTCTATGCGCGCACGCAGAGCATCGAGTTTCACGTTGATGAAATCTTTAACGACCCGTCTAACCTCTTGTGGAACGCGGCCGCCCAGTGGACCGATGGGAATATTTGGGTGCCGCTCGTGATCTTCCAGCCTCTCACCGATCCGGTCGAGCAGGACGGAACGGATTGAGTTCCCAATCGCAACAATAAAATCGTCTCTGGAAATGTCCTGATCTAACCGTTCGCGCAAATCCGCGGCGATGTCGTCAATGAATCGTACGCTAGTCTGCTGAATCAAGATCGGGTCGGAATGCAGTTCGAGTTTTTCGTATACACTCGTGTAGTGCACCCCGGCAGCGAAATCGAGCGACCAGCGCGGCTGGTTAACGAGCCGCCAGCTCAATGCGCCATCAACCAAGGTTACGTCCACTTGTGCGTGGACGTTGTTGATCATTCCGTTGATCTGTGCGCCGTCGGAAAGACCCAGGTAAATTACTTCGCCGAATATTCCGAACGGACCTTTTTGCGCCTCTGCCCGCATCGCAAAAATCATGTCAAGGTGCTCCAGAACGTCGTCGAAAAACCCGACGTCTATATCTGCGTTGACCCCGCGGACTCCAATCGTCCCGTTCATCCCCGCCATCCAACCGGGCGCCGCGATCGTAAATTGCCAGGGTTGGCTCTCTGTAATTGTTGGCGGCGCGGTTTCTTTCGGTTGCAGTTCCAGCGTGCCCGCGTTTAGAGGAGCGATGAGCGCAAATGCTGCGCCTGCGAATAAAAAGAGCCTGATTTTCATGTGCCGAGTTTTAACGTACCGCAGTAATTGGGCGCGATTTTGCTGTGCCTGCGGCGACACGTCAATCAGACTTTCGGGCCAATTCAAGTTTGTTTCAGATATGTGCACCAAAAAATTCGGCCTCCCGATAAAAGGAGGCCGATTCCGTTAAGTGTTAGAGAGATTGCTCGCTCTTAGTGGAAAAAGTACCGAATACCTGCGCCTACCAGGTGCTGTTTGAGATCGCGATCTTGGTTAGTATCAATCTGGGTGCTGGTATAATTCAGGAACTTATACTCAATAAACGCGCTCCACTGAGGATTGAAAAAGTAATCTGAGCCAGCAACAACATCCCATGCCAGGTCTGCGTGATTTGCTCCTCCGCCAGTGTTGATGGGGACTCTGCCGGTCACGGGATCCACGACCTCGACCCCCGCAGATTCGGCGTAGTAAACGCCGACCCCGGCGCCGGCATACGGCTGGAACCTCCAAGTTTGCGGCGCAATTCGCAAAATGAAGTTGAACATAAAGGCGCCCGTATTAACCCAAGTAGTCACGTCGCGCTGTGCGACAAAATCGCCAAACGAATCTCTTAGAGTGAAATCAGCGCCGCCCCGAAAACCGTTGTAGAAGAAATCACCTTCCAGCGTCGGACGAACTACGCCCGTGCCAAAGACGTAGCCCAGTTTCACGCCGCCAAAAAAGCCGACGTCGTTTTTCGGGTCCACCTCGAGACTCCAATCAAAAAACTCTGAATTCACGTCATTGTTCGTAAAGGTACGGTCTCCGCCACGGTTCTGATAGACATTTGCTCCCATGTCGATCGCGCCGTAAAAGCCAGTCCCAAAAATCGGCGGCGGCGGCGGCGGCGCGACCTGTTTGTATTCGACAGCCGGCCCCGCTTTAACGGAAGCGGCAACAAGACCTGTCAATGCAACCGTGGAGAATAGTAGTTTTTTCATAGTTTTCTTTGTGTTGTCTTGCCCCATTACGGAGAACGCTGGCGAGGTCAAATCAAATAATTTTTGTCTGTGAAGTGTTTGCTACGGGTGACGATCGTGCCGCAGGCGCAACCCGAAGTCTATGGGACTTTAGTCGTAGAACTTTGGTTGTAGGGCATTCCGACACGTCCTTGGCCGAAAATGATACAGACGAAATCGAACGACCCAAAATAATAGATGAACGGTTAAGCTAGTTGCTGGACTCTGCAGCAGCCTTGATTCCGGCGAGAAATTCGTCGCTTTCCACGCCTTTGATGAAAAAAGCAGAAGCGCCTCCGTTCATGGCCATTCGACGAACTAACGCATTATCCTTAGCAGTCAGCACAATAACTCGTGTCGAGGGCGAAACGCGTCGCAGCCGTGTTTGAACTTCGAGTCCACTCATTACCGGCATAAGGATATCGATCACTGCGACGTCAGGGAAGTGCATCGCGGCGTGCTCTAAAAATGCATTCGGATCAGTGAAGGTTTCCACCTTCCAACCTGCGGAATCGAGAAGACGGCTCGTGGCTTTGAGGATCGAAGTATCATCATCCAGCAAGTACACAGCCAATGTTTCTTTGTTAAGCGTAACCATATTTACCCTCGTAATCTGTCGGCGTGGTCAACCGATTTTCGGGGGCAGCAGTGCTCTTTTCACACATTCTCGATTCGGATTCACTTTTAGAACGCATCTGCGTGCTGAAATGGTCTTAACCGGCGAACGGCACGCCTGAACTCTTGGTTTCGAGTGCCGACGAACGCTGGTCGACCATCCGAGTTAGTTTCTTATCTGGAGAGGTGTGGCTAAACGCGTCTCGCACCGCTACCAAAAATCGCTTGTGGTCAAAAGGTTTGGTGAAGAAAGCGAATGCACCGGCCTGCATGACGGTGACCTTGGCGGCACTATCTTCATGCGCTGTAATAAAGATAACACGCGTGCCGGGTGATCTTGCACACAGGTGAGCGAGTAATACCATTCCGCTCATACCCTTCATCCGGATGTCCACGACCGCCACGGGGACGGAATGCATCGCTAAATCTGCAAGAAATGCTTCCGGCTCGGCGAACGCTTCGACCTCAAACCCGGAAGACTCAAGCAACCGGGCAATGGATTTCCGGACCGATGCATCGTCATCAATAAGACAAACAACAGGCGAAACGTCAGGCACGCTACTACGTTGCCGTATCAGACTACCGCAACGCAATCAGACCTTAGTCCCGGGTTTAACCAGCGGAGTGATCTCAGCTCTCTGCAGCACCACCATAAGCTCGGCGACTGACGTGATCCCCAGCTTCTGCATCACATGCGCGCGATGAGTTTTGACTGTCTTTTCAGCCATTCCAAGCTCACCGCCGACTTGTTTGTTGAGCAGTCCCGTGGCCACAAGTTCCATCACTTGGTATTCACGCGGCGTTAGACGTTGAAGTAGAGCGCGCGCGTGATTCCTCTCCGATGTGCGGAGGAGCTGTTCGGCTGAGCGATTCAGGGCGCGTTCAACGCTTTCGAGCAATTGTTTAGGTTTGAAAGGCTTTGGGAGAAAGTCGACGGCGCCTGCTTTCATTGCCTGGGCGCACATTGGGATGTCGCCGTGGGCGGTTATAAAGACAAGCTGCTCTTCGCGACCGCAGTCGATGAGAGTTTTCTGCAGATCCATCCCGTTCAACCCGGGCATCCGCACATCGATAATGATGCATGAAGGTCCCGGATGCGCTGAACGCGACAGAAACTCGAAAGCAGAGTTGAAGAGCTCTGTTTTGTAGTTGGCGGCGTCTAATAGGCGCTGCAAACTTTTTCGGACTGATTGATCGTCATCAATCACGAACACCATCGGCGGTGGAGTTGTCATTGTGTTACTCCCTCGCTGATTGGCAAACGAAAACAAAAACGCGCTCCGCCTCCCTTAGCGTTTTCGGCTGTAACGGTTCCGCCATGTGCCTCGATAATGGAACGGACGATGGCGAGACCCATTCCGAGACCGTCGTCCTTCGTGCTGAAGAATTGCTCGAAAAGGCGCTCACGCGTTGTTTCGGAAATTCCTGAGCCATAGTCGCGCACGGCAACGCCGATGGTGCCGTCGCCATTGGAATTCGTGGCAATGTCCACGACGCGGCGACTCGGCGGCGCGTCGCGCATCGCGTCAAAGGCATTGAGCACAAGATTAATCAGCACCTGCTGAATTTGGGTGGGGTCGCCTTCAACGGCTGGAAGATCTTGTGTCAGGTGCAGTTCCATTTTGCAGGACTGTGCGGCGGCATCGGCCTGAACCATATGCGCGACGGATTTTATCACGTCATTTAGATTTATTTGCCCACGAATTACGCTGCCCTTTTTAATTGCACCTCGCACATTATGCATGACGTCACAGGCGCGGCGCCCATCTGCCACCACGTCGTTAAGAATGTCCTGCAGTTGTTCCGGCTTGAGCTTACCCTGCTCGAGATATTGCATTGCGGCCGTGGCGTTGTTCACGATCGCCGCGAGCGGTTGGTTTAATTCGTGTGCAAGGGAAGCAGTCATCTCGCCAAGCAAGCTGACGCGGCTCAGAAGTTCGACCTGCTCCCGACTTCGCCGTGCTACCTCTTCCGCTGCCAGGCGCGCTGAAATGTCCACAACGTTCGCGAGAACAACAAGCCCGTGCGGCGTCTGAATCGGATTTAAACCAATCTCGACAGGAAACTCGCTGCCGTCCTTCCGGCGGGCAAATAACTCCCGGCCTGCGCCCATTGCCCGTGCTTCCGGCGCAGCGAAGAAGTTGGCGCGGTGAGCAGCATGGCCATGTGCGAACCGCTCTGGCACCAGAACGTCAACGGCTTTGCCAATCAGTTCATCACGTGCGTAACCGAATAGTTCTTCGATATGCGCATTTACAAGGATGATCCGACCTTGATGATCTACGAGCACGGTGCCGCTAGGCGAAGCTTCAGTCGCCAGCTCAAAAAGTTCCTCCGCCTGCTTCCGCTTCGTGATATCCATTGATACACCGAGAAGCCGTGTTGACTTGCCGTCTCCCTCAGAGAGGCAGCGACCGCGTCCTCCAATCCAACGGATCCTTCCATCCGGCAGCACGATGCGATACTCAGTTTCATAGCTGCTTTGACTCCGTATTGCCGTCTGCGTTATCTGATCCCGCGCAGCGCGATCGGCTGGATGCACACGTTGCACGAATTCGACGTACGAGATCTCATCCTGTTGTGGCAGTTGAAAGAGCTCACGAACCTTGTCTGAGATCCAGATTCGATTCGTCGCTATGTTCAATTCCCACACCCCGAGGTGCGCCGCTTCAGCAGCGAGAGCGACGCGTTCCTCGAATTGGTGCAGGGCTTTTTGTTGTCTCAGTAGCTCGGTGACGTCCACGCACGAACCGATGTAACCGACAAATTTTCTTTCTGGGTTATAGCGCGGCACTCCCTCATCCGAAATCCAGCGATATTCGCCGTCATTTCGTCTGAGCCGGTATTGCATGACGAAAGGTTTGCGCGCGTCGAATGCTTCCGTGTATGTCTGGAGGCACTGTTGCAGATCGTTCGAATACACGCCCTCGGCCCAGCCATTTCCCATCTCCTGTTCCAGACTGCGGCCCGTAAACTCCAACCAGCGTTTGTTGAAAAAAGTGCACAGTTTGTCGACTCCGGACATCCAGATAAGAACTGGGGCGGCGTCAGCAACTATCCGGAAACGCTGCTCGCTTTCGCGCAGAGTCGCCTCACTCGCTTGCAGCCGCCGATTAAGCCGAGCAGCGCGAATGAGGTCGTAGCTCAACTCGTAGGCCATCGCGGCCACGAGAATTAAATAGAACAAGCTCACCGTTAGCGGCGTCGCCATAATTCCCCACGTCATCGCCACCGCTTGCGCACTTGCCAGGATGACTAGCAATACAATACTTCCGCCAACTACCAGCGCCTGCCTGCGATTGCCGCGTCGCCAAACGGTAATTGTTGCATCCAGCACAAATATCACGAGCAGAAGCAAGCTGAATTGAGCCACCAGCATCCAGGGATTCGGCACGCCTACCGGCACCGATACAGGTTCCCCCAGAAATGGCATTTGGCGCAGGGCAGTGACTTTCCGGTAATTGATATTCGGCGAGATAGCGAAGTTGAGAATCAGCGCCAACGTACGCACTGCCACGACGGTCCACGCGAGCCATCGCCGGCCGGCGTTTAAATAGAGGCGCACGAATGCGACGATCGACACGATGAGCACCCACGCTGGGACATGTATCCAGCGTGTTGCTGTGTCGAATTGTGCAGGCGTTTCAGCCCGCATTAAGGCTAACTCTAACCCTGCAAAAACGGCCACCGCCACCGCTCCCACTGCAAAGACGAGATTTGCGCGAGCGGCTCTATCCTTCCACCACACGATGAACTGGAGAAATGCCAGCATTAGGCACGCTCCGGCACCTATTGACCAAATGACGGTGACCCAGCTCATGGCTTTCGTGTCAGTAGTTGTCCAAGTTTATACCACCGGCCGCTGGATCGGGAAAACGCTTAATATCTTCGAAACGAGTTGCGAATTCAGATAGCTCACTGCCCGCAGTCATGGGACTTTAGTCCTATTCTCTAATGGCGTAGGTTTCGCCAAACTGAACACGCATTGGCATGAAGCTGCTCCTTCAAGAGATCCGCCGGAATCCCCTGCTTTGGCTGCTGGTGTTCGTCCCGATCGCGCTCGCGGCAGAGAAACTGAACCACGAAGCGCATACGCTGCACTTCGTTCTTTCGGTGCTCGCGATTTTGCCGCTGGCCGTTTTGCTGAGTCATGCGACGGAATCAGTCGCGGCCAAAACTGGTGACTCGGTGGGCGGCCTGCTTAACGCCACGCTGGGGAATCTTACCGAGCTTGTCATCGCCATCGCCGCGTTGCAGGCGGGGCAATACACACTGGTGAAGGCATCGGTCGCAGGAGCGATCGTGACCAATTCGTTATTCATGCTCGGCGCCTCCTTCCTGCTCGGCGGTCTCCGGTATCACGTTCAGGAATTCAACAGGGTGGCGGCGCGATTTCAGGCCGGCTTGCTGTTTTTGGCTACCGTGGGGCTTCTAATCCCATCCGCCGTCGCTGCGCGCGATTCGTTAGGCTCAGGGGGATTAAATCAAGAGCTGAGCCTGGCGCTCTCGTTTTTGCTTTTGGTTGGATATGCTCTCGGCCTGTGGTTTTCGCTCAACACCCATCGCGAATTGTTCGCGAGCGCAGCGGAGGAACATGAAGCTGCGTGGCCGATCGGTCTTGCGCTCGTCACGCTCGCAGTGGTTACGATTTTGGTGGCGCTCGTGAGCGAAGTATTTGTCGGATCCGTTCAGTACGCTGCAACCGCCTTCGGAATGAGTCCGGCGTTCGTTGGGTTCATTATCGTGGCGTTGGTGGGCGCGGCTGCCGAAATGGCGGCGGCATTCTCCGGTGCGCGCAAAAACCGTCTCGATCTGAGCGTCGGGATCGCACTCGGGAGCGCCGCACAGATTGCTCTCTTCGTTGCTCCGGTTCTGGTGCTGCTCAGTTACTTTATCGGACCGGCGCCGATGGATTTGAATTTGTGGCCGGGGGCGGTCGCAATGATTCTTTTCGCAACGCTGACCGCATCCCTCGTAACGACGTCCGGGCGCTCCACTTGGTTCGTTGGCGTGCTGGCGATTATGGTTTACCTGATATTTGCCACCGCGTTATACCTTCTGCCGCCTGCGGGAAACAAGTGAACGAGTAGGCTGTCTATTCGATATGAACCAATGAAAGTCTTATGAAAACAAAAGAGATCATCAAAAGAGCCCGTGAACTCGCGGAACCATTTCGCATCAGCAAAGGCAAAGATTTCCGTCTCAAGGATGTCGATCCTGATGACACGCTTGATTTCACAAAAGAGGCGGACAAGCCGAGATCAAAAGAAGCGCTCGCCATGGGCGTGACGGCTTTGGCCGAGCTCCAGGATAAACTTTACGCACAGGACAAGTGGGCCGTGCTTCTGATCTTTCAGGCAATGGACGCAGCAGGAAAGGACGGCGCTATCAAGCATGTCATGTCGGGTGTAAATCCACAGGGCGTCCAAGTCTATTCGTTCAAGTCGCCCTCGTCCGAAGATCTGGATCACGATTATCTCTGGCGCTGCAGGAAATGCCTTCCGAATCGCGGTCACATCGGAATTTTTAATCGCAGTTACTATGAAGAGGTGCTCGTTGTCCGGGTACATCCCGAATTTCTGGCAAAGGCCAAGCTGCCTCCCAAACTTGTGGACAAAAACATTTGGGATGAACGCTTCGAAGACATTCGCAATTTCGAGCAGTATTTGGCGAGAAATGGGATCGTCGTGCGCAAATTCTTTCTCCACGTTTCAAAGAAGGAGCAAAAACAACGATTTCTCGATCGGATCGACGACCCGCTGAAGAACTGGAAGTTCTCATCCAACGACGCCAATGAACGCGACTACTGGGACGATTACATGACGGCGTACGAAGAAATGATCCAGGAAACATCGACGAAGCACGCGCCGTGGTACGTGGTGCCGGCGAACAATAAATGGTTTACACGTGTGATCGTCGCGTCGGCGGTCATCGAAGCTCTCGCCTCACTCGATCTTGCATATCCGGAGGTTGATCAATCAAAACTTAAAGAGCTCGCAGCGGC
>DATFXC010000217.1:0-2000 GCA_035258625.1 Candidatus Udaeobacter sp.
CTCGCGCACGCGTTTTTGTTGGCGAATGATCTCGACCCGATTGCGTAACTTGTCGGCGAGTCCCACGCTCGACGGAATAGCGTCGATCAAAACCAGAGGAGACGAGGCGTCTGACGTATTCATCTGCACATTTTCAACGCCCACTAATCGGGAAAGAAATGGCTGCCGCGTTTCGATATCCTTCACCCGATACAATTCGAGGGTCTCGGTGACTTTGCTAAAAACGCCAGACGTGATTTTGAAGCGTTGCGTCGTCAGCTCGAAAATTTTGCACCTTGTTTGGAGATAGCGGGCTAACGCGAAGAAGATGGGCACGATGAGCCAGCAAAACAGACCGCACAAAACATAGCCGCCGAAGTTCTTCCATTGCGATGATGTGCCGCGCCAGACGATCTCTTCCGGCATCGCAGAAGTTGTCTCGGTCACAAAAAGTTTTTACCAGCGGGTATCAGCGCCGGCAAGCAAGAAACGCTTTTACTGCCCCCACTAAAATTGCATCGACAACGTTCCATGTTGAAGCTTCACCTTTGTCCGCTGATTCGGTATCGCAAGGCACGACCATCATGAGAAATCGAACGAGAATCCTTTGTGTAGTGGTTGCGCTCGGCGCGACGATGCCATGTCTCGCCAAAACGGCAGAACCGTTCGAAGCTCGTCCCGCTGAAGCCGTTTTTGAAGAACTGCCGATGTTATACGCGAGCGAAATCTTAGATTCTGGTGGCTACCTCGGGGCAAGTCCCACCGCGGTTGCGCAAAGAATTGGAAAAGCGCGGCACCACTATACGGGACGGACTCGTTCCCGGTCCCCTCAAGTGAACACAACACGCCAGAAACGACCCTAGTCGCGAAAGCGAACATTGTCGCAATGCTCGATCAACTATTTGGCCGGCTCTTTTCAAGCCAGTGGATTGTATTTTTGATCCTGGTGATTTTACTAGTTGGCCTTTCCGAGCTGGCATGGCGCATCGGCACTGCGCGCGGCCAAAAGAAATCCGAAGCGGACAAGGACAGCGGCGCCGTGAGATCCGCAGTGCTGGCTCTGTTAGGATTGTTGCTTGGATTCAGTTTCGCGATTGCCGCGGCACGGCACGAGGCGCGCCGCGAACTTATGGCTGAGGAGGCAAACTCAATCGGCACGACAGCGCGCCGAGCGCAACTGTTGCCCGAACCGCACGCCGGTAATGTTGTGCAGTTGCTTCGGAAATACGTTCCACTTCGGATCGAGGCCCATCGCGAGGCGCAATTTTCGGATCAATTCGTAACGACGCGCAAACGCAGTGCCGAGCTTCAGGATCTTATGTGGGCTGAAGCGGTCGCTGCCGCCGCAGAGCGCCCATCTCCGCACCGCCAGTTTCATCTCCAGCCTGAATGAAATGATCGACTTAGAGGGGAAGCGCATCGCAGCCAAACGCGACCATGTGCCCGGGGCTGTCTGGCTGCTCTTGTTGTGCGTGGCGGGTTGCGGCTTGTGGCTGGTCAGTTATCAGGCGGGAACTGCGGGGCGTCACTCGATTCTTGAGCGATTCATTTCCCCAGTTCTGGTCGCCATCGTCATCGCTCTGATTACGGACATTGACACGCCACGAGGTGGTCTGATCTCCCTGGATGAACGTCCGCTGCTGGAATTGAATGAGACTCTGACTGGTTCTTCTACGACAACAACGCCGTGATGTCCTGCAAAGCCGGGTCGCGAGGCAGCCTGCGCCGATTTCAGTGGCCGAAACAAGAAATCGTGCTTATCTGTCGAACCATGAAGATGCACGCCGCACGATGTTTCATCGCACTCGCCTGTTTGGCTGCCGCAGCGGTCGCTTTCGCCAATCCTGTCAAGAGCAAGATCATCGCGGGCACCGATTCGGCTCTCGTAATTACAGTGCCTGACGATCATTTTCTCAAGATCATAAACTTCACGCAGGACGGAGGCACTGATCGCGGCGTTGTTCAGGTGACCCTGCAAGGTGACATGGAAAATACTGGGACCGCCAAGGTCCTCACAGCGA
>DATFXC010000218.1:0-7229 GCA_035258625.1 Candidatus Udaeobacter sp.
TTCCACAGCCGGTGTCGAAACGTTGGAAACGCCGTTGGCAACACGAACCAGTACATCACAATGTAAACGCCGATCCCGTACAACACACCAGACACAACAGGATGTTTCCCCAGAAATTCGATCTTCCGACTGGCCAGGTAAAAAACCGATGCGACCACAAACGCAACGAAAAAATGGAGCGCCAGGCCGAGGCCAGCCGTTACCAAGCCGCCGTCGTACGAGCTCGCTCCCAGCAATCCAGCGGCGATTCCCTGCAATCCGCGCCGGGCCCCGACGCCGCGTTGCCACCAGATCACGAACGCGGAGGAAATGTCCAAAACACCAACGACCAGACCGGCAGTGACGATTGCGCGAAACGCCTCGGAATTCTTCATGCGATTGTGACGGAGCTTACTCAGAAAACCAGAAAATCAGAAAGCAAGGAAACAATCGCGGCAGGAATGGACCAGTTGATGCAAATCTGTAATCTGCGCTGCAACGGACGCGAAGCGACGGCCAGGATTTCCGATCTGTGGACATTCATCAGGAGAGCAGAACAGCAGGATATACATTTCATCCGTTTTCGTGTTTTCCTGCATTCCAGATTTGTTGTTATCTCTTGGACACGATGCCCTCACCCATTCGAATTCTAACGGCAGTCCCGATTTGCGATGGCCACGATAGCGCCATCAACACGATCAACCTGGAATTCATCCGGCACGGAATCGAAGTGATTTATCTCGGCTATCACCGCTCGGTTGGCGACATCGTCCGAGCCGCTATCCAGGAGGACGTGCGGGCGATTGGCATCTCTAGTTACAACGGCGGCCACATAGAATTTTTCGCGGCCGTCGTCGATCTTTTGCGCAAGAAAGGCGCAGACGATATCAAGGTTTTCGGGGGCGGCGGCGGCACCATCACACACGACGATGCGGCGGTTATGAGACGTAAAGGCGTGGACGAGATTTTCTTCGCCGGCACGTCACTGGACGACATGGTGAAATTTGTCCATCGGCGTTATGGCAAACCGCGAGCAAGACGCCCGCGCCCCAAGTCAATTGATCAGGAGCTCGCGCATAAGCTCAGCGAAATTGAAGAACGATACGCAAAAGGCAAACGCCCAACGCCCAACAGGAAAATTCGTCATTCGTCATTCGTCATTCGTCATTCCGCGCGCGCACAGCGCGCGCGTGTGATCGGTTTCACCGGGCCGGGCGGCGCGGGGAAGACAACGCTGATTGACGAGCTGGTCCTGCGGTTCCTAAATCGAAATTCGGAGGGCCGGATTGCGATTTTGTCGCACGACCCCAGCGTAGTCGGCGAAGGTGCGTTGCTGGGCGATCGCGCAACGATGATCAATTCGCAGGACGATCGTGTGTTCATGCGCAGCATGGCCACGCGCGGACAGGCCGGTGGACTTTCGCCCGCTACGCACGATTCCCTCGCTCTGCTGGCGCGGTCGAATTTCGATCATGTGATCATTGAGACAGTAGGCACCGGCCAGGAGGCGATGCCATTTCAAAAAAATGGAATTGTTGATTCAACCGTGCTGGTGATGAATCCCGACTACGGCAGCCGGTTGCAATTGCAAAAGATCGTCATGCTCGATCTCGCCGATATCGTAGTGGTGAACAAGAGCGATCTTCAGCGCGCGCGCACTGCGCACACCGAAATCGAGCAGCGTCTCGGACAAAATCGTCGGCATCAACAGTTGGTCGATACTGTCGCAAAACGACACCGCGACTCTGGCGTGGACCGGTTGTTTGAGTTAATCTCGCGAAGCGAGTTGTAGCGGCGTTTGTGTCAAACGCCGGGGCCGAATAGGCGCTTGGCACAAGCGCCTCTACAACCAAAGAAAGGAAATCTATGAGTAAGCTCGGACAAGTTGTCGAATCGGTCGAAAATTATAATAAATTCGTTCTCGATCAGGTGAAGCGGGCGCGCACCGATCAAAAATTCGGGCGCGATCTGCTTGGACGTTGGAACGATACGAAAGCGAAAATCCCGGTGACCCGCACCCCGACTGGGGTGCCGCTGCCGCGTCTCGCGCTACCTGAGATCGATGAGCCGGGTGAGATCGCACGTTTCATTTTCGGCGAAGGTCTGCCGGGCGAGTTTCCTTATCTCAACGCGGCGTATCCCGAGATGTATCTTGAGCCGGTTCGCGAGATTGAGAGTTTCGAAAAAAATAATGGTAGGGCGCGACCAGAGCCTGCTCGCCGTGGCGAGGGCGCGCCGGAAAAGAAGCTTACGCAACCTGAAGAGCCGACGCGTTTGTTCTCCGGCCTGATGCTGGCTGAAGACACGAACGAGCGGTTCCACTATTTAACGCGCCATCAACGCACTCATCGCGTCAGCACGGCATTCGATGGGCCGACACTATACGGCCTGGACAGCGATGCCGACGGCGTTTTCGGAAAAATCGGCGAGGGCGGCGTGGCGATCGACACCGTCGAAGACATGGTGCGGCTATACGACGGATTTGATCTCGGCTCGCCGAACTTTTCTGCTTCAATGACCATAAGCGGCCCGGCGCCGGTGATTATGGCCATGTACATCGCCGCTGCTAAACGGCGGTTTGGTCCGAAAGTTGTTCCAAAATTGCGGGGCACGGTTCAGGCCGACATTTTCAAAGAAGTCCAAGCGCAGAACGAAACGATTTTCCCGATCGAGCCGTCGCTGCGGTTCCTCACCGACATGGTGGAGTTCACCACGCGCGAAATGCCGCGGTGGTATCCCATCTCCATTAGCGGTTACCACATCGGCGAGGCCGGCTCGACACCGGTGCAACAGGCTGCTTACACGCTCTCGAACGGTTTTGCTTACGCGGAAATGTTCGCCGCGCGCGGAATCCCGGTCGATCAATTCGGGCCGCGACTTTCGTTCTTTCTCGATTGCGGACTCGACGCGGAGTACATCGCGCTCGCGCGCGTGTCACGCCGCATCTGGGCGATCGGAATGCGCGACGTGTTCGGCGCAGGTCCGAGAGCGCAGCTTTTTAAATTGCACACGCAAACCAGCGGCCGCTCGTTGATTGCCGCGGAATTCAAAAACAATCTCACCCGAACGGCCACGGAACTGATCCTGTCTTACATGAACGCCACGAACTCGTGTCATTCCAACAGCGCGGACGAACCGTTCACCACGCCTAGCGAAGAATGGATCCGGCTTGCCGCGCATGGGCAGGCGATCCTGCTGGAGGAATCCGGGATTTTCAAACACACCATGAACATGTTGAGCGGTTCGCCCGGAATGAAAGCGGTCGAGCGCGCAGTAGAAACGGCGATTCTGGATGAGTTCCGCGAGATCGAACGGCTCGGGGGCGTGCTCGCCGCGGTGGAAGAACGGTATCAACGGAGCCAGATCCAAAGCGCAGCGCATCGATACGAACAGCAAATCTACGACGGCACTCGTCCAATCATCGGATTGAATCGCTACCGCGACGGTGACGACGAAATTCCGGACGTGAAACTTGCGCGTACTCCACGGACGAAACAGCAGTTGCAAGTCGATCGGCTCCGCAAATTCAAAAAGAAAAACGCCGAGAAAGCGAAGCGTGCTCTGGACGAGCTCGCTGCGGTCGCCGAGCGCGGCGAGAATGTCTTCCCCGCTCTGCTTCAAGCGGCCGAAGTCTGTTCGTTAGGCCAGATTACCGGGCGCTTCCAGGAAGTAGTCGGCCGTTTCCGTCCCATGGTGTAGCGCGAATCTGCCAATGTGGGAGGGGCCTTAGTGCCCCGACCCTCATGAAACTAGACCCCCACTCCCGGAACCTTCGCCTGCACCGCCTCAGCGACACACCAGCAACATTCTTCATTACAAAGTCGCTGCTTCCAAAGAAAGCCGCTTTGGACGAAGCAGCGCGCGACATTATCACAGGTGCTTTCGCGTTCGCTGTTGAGCAGCAACGCATCTATCTCCGCGCGTTTGTTGTAATGCCTGATCATTGGCACGCGCTCTTTGCTCTCCGCGAGCCATGGATGTTGCCAAAGTTTATGCACCCCTTGATGAGCTACGTGGCTGGCAAGACTGCAAGGGGGTTGAAAAATCACAACACATCCTGGCAAGAGGGGTACTACGATACTCGTGTAAAGACTTCAAAACAGTTTGAGTTTGTTACGCGCTACATCGAACAAAATCCTGTTGCCAGACGGTTAGTTGGAAGACCTGATGAATGGCATGGTAGCAGCGCAATGAGAAGAGACTTGGTAACAGACCCTGGCCTTGGTTGCTTGACGAGGAGTGAGAGCCGGTCGGGGCACTAAGGCCCCTCCCACATTTGTTCCCAACAATGCCCGGAAAAGCATACATCGGCACCAGCGGGTGGAATTACAAAAGCTGGCGCGGCGATTTCTACGGCGACACACCGCAGAAACAATGGCTTCGATTTTGCGCGGAACGTTTCACCGCCATCGAGGTAAACGGCACGTTCTACAGACTCCAGCCAAAAAGCACGTTTGAAAAATGGCGGAAAGAAACGCCGGACGGATTTCCTTTTACCATCAAAGGGCATCGCTACGTCACGCACAACAAAAAACTGCTCGACGTCGAAGAACCGGTGATTCGCTGTCGCGACGCCGCGTCACCATTTGGCAAACGGCTCACTGCTGTAGTGTGGCAGCTTCCGGCAGCTTTTAAGAAGAACCTCGAGCGACTGGAGAAATTCCTGCAAACACTGCGGCACTGGGAAAGCACACGACACGCGATCGAGTTTCGCCATAAAACTTGGTTCGATGACGAAGTAGCCGAATGCCTGACGAAACACGCCGTCGCTGTCTGCATGTCCGACGCGCCCGACTGGCCAATGTGGGACCGAGTCACAACTGATGTGGTTTACATCCGTCTGCACGGGCACACCCTCAAATACGCATCCAGCTACAGCAAACCCGCGCTGAGAAAATGGGCGACGCGCGTGCGCGGTTGGCTGGACGAAAATCGGGACGTGCACCTTTACTTCGACAACGACGCCGAAGGCGAGGCGCCGAAAAACACGCTGACGCTGCTGGAACTGGTGCGCTGAGGAGGTGGGCGAGCAAAGGCGTTGACGCCGGTTTTCCAACAAAATCCTTGCTGAAACGGCATGGTTCCAATTCACGGAGGCGCTGGCGCGTTGGCGTCAGCGGGACAACAGCGATGCTCCTGGTCTTTGTCCATCAATTCGATTTCGCGTTTTAATTTTTCATTCTCAAGGTGTTTGCGTTCCAGATCGAGTTGGATGGATCGTTTCAGGGCAGGCTCGCAAACGTCGCATTCGTCAAGGCAACCTTTGACCAGTATCCCGGGAGTCGGCAGCGCGGATTCAATCTCGAATGAAAATTTCTTCTTCGCGGCCGGTGAAACGTTTCCGCCGACTTTATCGAGCAAACCTTCCTTGACGAGGTCCTGATCAACTTGTTTCAGTGCCGCTGCGCGCACGTCCACGGGCGGCACTTGCTCAGCGGCAAAGCGACGCGCCGCGATTCCCTCCGAACTGAGCCGTGATTGTGATTGGGTGTCAGTTGCTAGCACGTTCATGGATGTCACACGGAGAGCATTGCTCGGCTGCAGGGGATTCAGCGCGACTTTAGTGAAGTCATTCGCAGGATCGAGAATCACACGGCGCTCGATGGCTTCGAGCATGTACTTCACCGTTTGCGTCTTGTTGATTTGATAAAACAAAAATGTGACGGCGTGGCATTGGTTCGGATTCGTGAACTCGCGCGATGCGGATTCAAAATGGTCTTCGGATTGACCTTCGGTGTGCGAGCGGCTTTGCACTTCGCCGACTGAAACGCTCGATGCCTTGCGCACGCCTTGCTCAGTGGCGTGATGCGAGGACTGCGCGTGCGCGGTATGCTCGGCCGCGAATGTAGCCGTGGAGTTGGCGTCGAAATTGCCGCTCATGCTGGCTGAGCCGCCTAGTCCGAGAATATCAACGCCGGCGTCGGCTTTTCCGTCCACATGCGCGTGCGATTGGTTACTGGAGTTGGCAGTGTCGCGCGAACTAGTGTCGAAGAGCGAATCGCTCATGCTCTGCATGTACATCGATTCTTCCGACGATTGCGTGTTGCGGTAGGAGAGTGAACTTGTGCTGTCGAATGTGAATCTGGTGCGCCGATCCGAGGTGAACAGTTTTACCTTTTCGCCCGGCAAAAGCGTCGTTGTGTACAGCAAATCGCCAATCGCAAGTGGCCCGCGGCAGCGCGTGAGCCGGTAATGCAATTTGACTTCGACCGGCACATCAACCTGGCGCTCCCTGGCGCGGACGGTGACGCTATGCGTCAGCCGGTAGAAGAAATCCAGCGTATCGCACACGTCGAGTGGTGTTAGTGGCGGACAACACGGTATCGCTGCCAGATGGGGAGCGGGTTGTTTTCTCTTAGCGGTTTTGGCTTGGTCGCTCATGGCGTTCTCCTTTCGTCTGGTGCATTGAAGTTTCGGAAGACAAGCTCACGAGCTATAGCAGTTTGGCATTGCGCACGTCAACACTTGAATCCCGAGAGCGGCTGAGATTGAGTGGAGCGATTCTCTTTGGGGGCGAAGCCGTTGAAAAAGCTACGTCTGCTCAGTACGGCATGGCACCCGGCTCAAACCAGGTTTGATCAGATTCTCCTTTGACAATGCGCGCAAAACCATGTGGTGCGGCCACCGATTGTTGCTGATTTCAATGCGCGACCGCAGCGCGGACATCTGCCGCGTTTTCCACGATGCATCAGCAGCCATGATTGCGGCAACCGATTGAAATCGGTTTTCAACGCAATCGCTTCCTCCAGCACGTAGTGCGTTGCACGAAATAACCGCGTCAGATCCTTGCCACTCAATCTGGCCGCGTCAGTGGCCGGGTGTATCCGTACGCGGAAAAGAATCTCATCGGCGTAAAGGTTGCCGATCCCGGCGATCAAC
The DNA here is from genome assembly GCA_035258625.1 of Candidatus Udaeobacter sp. GTDB lineage: Bacteria > Verrucomicrobiota > Verrucomicrobiia > Chthoniobacterales > UBA10450 > Udaeobacter. Next base: position 6,859 of record DATFXC010000218.1, read on the forward strand.
TGCTGGTTGAGCAAGGTCGCTTTCACTGCACCGCGGCGTTTTCCAACAATTGCCTGGAACTGCGAGAGATTAATTTCGAGCGTGTCGGGGCCAAGGCGTCGTTTTTGCAGAAATTCATTCACTTCCTTGATCAACTCGACCTCGCCAAATTTCCTTTGGTCGTCGAAGGCTAAGCGGCAGTTACCCGCGAAACGAAAAATCACTCGCGCAGTCTTCGGCGGTTGTTCGTCGCGCTTGAGGTACTCAAGCGAGCCGGTCATGCCGAAATGCAATCGCAACCAAAGCTCATTCCCGACGCGCACAAACAAATGCTTGCCATGCCGGTGACTGTTTTCGAAGCGGCGCCCTTTCAGTCGACGTGTCAGCTCACG
>DATFXC010000219.1:0-3867 GCA_035258625.1 Candidatus Udaeobacter sp.
GCACTGATTTTTCCTTCGGCTTTCACCTGCACGTAATCGCGGACCCAACGCAACAGATTGTTCGCCGTACGCGGCGTGCCGCGTGAGCGCGCGGCGATCTCGGCTGCGCCGGCCGGGTCAATGTCAACGCCAAGCAGATGCGCGCTACGCACGATGATCTTCTGCATTTCCTCTGCGTTGTAGTAATCGAGCCGCGCCGTCATGCCGAAACGCGAACGCAAAGGCGCGCTCACCATGCCCGCTCGCGTGGTCGCGCCGACCAAGGTGAACTTTGGCAAATTGAGACGCAGACTGCGCGCCTGCGGTCCCTGGTCAATGATGATGTCGAGTCGGTAGTCTTCCATCGCGGGGTAGAGATATTCTTCGATGGCCGGTTGCAGCCGGTGAATTTCGTCGATGAAAAGCACATTGCCTTTTTCGAGGCTGGTAAGAAGCCCCGCGAGTTCGCCGGCCTTCTCAATCACTGGGCCGCTGGTGTTCTTGATATTCACGCCCATCGCATTAGCGATGATGTAGGCAAGCGTGGTCTTGCCGAGCCCGGACGGTCCGCTCAACAGAATGTGCTCGAGCACGTCGCCGCGTTTCTTCGCCGCTTCGACCATCAGCTCCAGCCGTTCGCGCACTTTGATCTGACCGTTGAACTCGCTGAACGCCGGTGGTCGCAGCGAAATTTCAAAAGCAGCATCTGGCTCCGGCGGTTTCACGAAAATGGAGTGTTGGAGTAATGGAGTAGTGGAGTAATGAGCAGAAAATATCAACACCCCATCACTCCACTACTCCAGGTTTTTCGTCAGGACCAGCTCGGTACCGCGGCGTTTGTGAATGTAATTGACTTGGTCAAAGGCGTTGCGAATGAGATGGAGGCCGAGCCCGCCGGGTTTAATCATGTCGTGAGAGCGGCCTTTCATTTCCTGCGGAAAGACTTTTTCACCATAATCCCGCAACCGCATACGCACGCATTTGCGCAGTCCTTCCATTCGCAACGAGATGAATTGGTCGTCGCGCAGACGGTACGCGTACCGGATCACGTTCGTGCATGCTTCGTCTACGCCGAGCACCATCAGCAGTCGCTCCTTTTCGGAGAACGGGTAACCGTTAAGGAAGTCACGCACGCATTTCCGCAGCAACGCGAGATTCGCAGTGTGACTGCTGAATTCGACTTTCGTTGTTTTCATCCCAGCTCCCAAACACGGGAGCAGATTTCTGGCGCTGATTCAAGGATACAACTATTCCGGAGTGAGCGGTGACTTGTCGGCGCAGTCCAAAAAGGCCATGGACACTCGACCAAAGCGCTGTTCAATTTTGCTGCATGTGGCGAATGTGTGTAGGGGTTTTGCTTCTGGCGACGTCGGTCTATGCGGAGGAGAACGCCACCGCGTACGAAGCGTTGCGTGTGGTGGGAGGGGAATTAGGTCGCGGTGCGCTGCATCAAATCGTATCGATCACCGGTACTAAGGGAGATCCACAGCCGCAAAAGTGGAAAATTGTTGTGGGAGACCCCGAGGGTCGCGGCTTGCGCAAAGTGGAGATTGCTGATGGTAGGATTGATTCCGACGACAGGGCAGACCGCGACCTAGCAGGTTCCACCGAAGGAGCAACGATCGACGTCTCGCGCTTGAATCTGGATTCCAGTGGCGCATACGCGGTGGCGAGTCATACGGCCGAGGCGTCGCACACGAGTTTTGCAACTGCCGATTACACATTGCGCACAGACGATCGCGGCGAACCGATGTGGATTGTGACTCTCCGAAACAGGTCGTCGCGTCCCGTCGGCACGATTTACATTGGTGGGACGCGCGGCACAGTGAGGCGAACGGAGGGCATGTTTGCCGGTGCGACGATTGAGGACGTCGAGGGCGACTACGATCAGGGAAACGTGACTGGCGTCATCAGGAACGCGAAACGATCGATCAAGCACGGCTTTGACAGAGCACAGGAAGAAGCCCGCGGAATATTCGAGAAAGTGAAGCGGTCATTTTCAGATTTCATTAACCGGGAGTAGAGAGACAAGTGAACGATGTGTCTAACCCGTGGCCGGCGTTGCCGTTTGCAGAGTGGCAAGATACCGCCGTTACGCTTCATATGTGGACCCAGATCGTCGGCAAAATTCGTCTGACGCTGAGTCCGTGGACGAACCAGTCGTGGAGCGTGACGCTGTACGTCACTTCGCGCGGTCTTACCACTTCACCGATCCCGCATGGCACGCGCACGTTCGAGATCAACTTTGATTTTATCGATCACCAACTGCGCATTGAGGCGAACAATGGGGAGCGGCGGACGATTGAACTGAAACCGCGTTCAGTTGCCGATTTTTACCGCAGCGTGATGAAGAGTCTCGATGAGCTGCATTTGCCGGTGACCATCCACAAACTCCCTAACGAGATCGAAAACCCGATCCCCTTTGATGAAGATGAAGAGCACCGCGCTTACGATCGGGAATACGCCAATCGATTCTGGCGCGTTCTAGTGCAGAGCGATCGCGTCTTCAAGGAGTTCCGATCGCGGTTTTGTGGCAAATGCAGTCCGGTGCATTTTTTCTGGGGCAGCTTCGATCTGGCGGTGACGCGTTTTTCGGGACGGCCAGCCCCGCCGCATCCGGGTGGCGTCCCGCATCTGCCCGATGCAATCACGCGAGAGGCGTACTCAATGGAGGTGAGCAGCCTCGGTTTTTGGCCCGGCAACACCGCTGCGCCGATGCCGATCTTTTATTCTTACGCCTATCCCGAGCCAGCGGGATTCGCAGAAGCGAAAGTCCAGCCGGCAGCAGCCTTCTACGAGCCGAAGTTCCGCGAGTTCATGTTGCCGTACGACCTGGTCCGCAGCGCTGAAAACCCGGATCAAGTCCTGCTCGATTTCGCCCAGAGCACGTATGACGCGGCCTCAACTCTGGCAAAGTGGGACCGCGAAGCATTGCGGGAAGTCAAACCTTCCTTGCATTTTACGCACCCGCGTCCGTAATTAACGAACATGAACCCGGGTTGCGCAGCGGAACAAGCTGCATGGCGCGAGCTTAAAAATGGATGGCGTCCATTATACGGCGACGTAGACAAAATTGGTGTCGCGATCGAGTGGCACGACTTTCGCATCAAGCAGTCTTTCAACTGGGGACGCACCTTTCATCCGAATAGCTTGGAATTTTGCTTGAACCTCAACGGGCACGGAGCAGTTGGAGGAGCCCGCGGCGCACGAAGCGATTATCTTCCGGGCAATTGCGGTTATTACGCTGTTGCTGATGAACCATTGCCGGCCTCACGGCGCGCGCACGATCATCATCAATTCGTGACGCTCGAATTTTCGCGTGAGCATTTGCGAAGACAGTTTGCACAGAACGAGGCAGACCTTGAACCGCAGATTCGCCGGATCCTATTCGGAGATAAAGAGGAGAACATGGTCGCGCCGGTGCGTCCAATGACGATGCACCAAAGGGGCGTCGTCGCGAATCTGACGGAACCGCCGGTGGCAAAAGCTGCGCAGATCCTCTGGTATCAAAGCAAGGCATTGGAGCTCATGGCGCAGTTTTTTTTCGCGCCAAAAGACCCCGAATTTTTCTGCATGCGTCAGAAACGCCTGGCGCGCGAGCGAGTCGAACGTGTGAGGGAGATTCTGCAACGCGATCTCGCGAACCCGCCGACGCTGGAAATGTTGGGACAAGAAGTGGGCTGCAGCCCGTTTTATTTGAGCAGGATTTTTTCGCGCGAAGTCGGTCTCACCATTCCACAATATCTTCGCAACGTACGAATGGAACGCGCGGCGGAGCTGTTGCGCACCGGACGCTACAACGTCACTGAAGCTGCGACAGAAGTGGGTTACTCGAGCCTGAGTCATTTCAGCAAAGCATTTTGCGAAACCATCGGCTGCTGCCCGGTG
>DATFXC010000220.1:0-4824 GCA_035258625.1 Candidatus Udaeobacter sp.
TATCAGCGCGCCAAGACCTTTACCCAAACCAGAGCGTGCCATGCGCCTGAGGCTACCGGTACAGACTGATCAAAGCAACTTGGATGTCATCCGGTCCGGCGCGCGCGGATTCGTCGTGGCGACCTTAGCTGATTCGGCATACCAAGCTGTCAGTATCGCCCTCGCAGTCGTTCTCGTCCTCGAAATGGAAATGCAGTGGACCGAAGAGGAGGACGGAGAACGAGAATTCGCGTAAGTTGCGGAAACTTTCATGCATCGCCAGAACCGCAGTGAAGTCTTTACCCTCGGCCACTCGCCCGATCCGGACGACGCCTTCATGTTCTACGCAATGGCGAAACACAAGATCGATCTGCGAGGTTACCGGTTCGAACATCGGCTGCAAGACATTCAGACATTGAATGAACGGGCGCGGCGGGGAGAGCTGCACATTTCCGCCATCTCGATTCACGCATATGCGTATGTGGCGCACAAGTACGCACTGTTGCCTTGCGGAGCCAGTATGGGCGATGGATACGGACCCGTTGTAGTGCGAAAACGCTCCGAACTGCCAACGTCCAATGAAGAGTCAATGGACTATTCGGGAGCGCGTGCATTTTTGAAACGCAAGAAAATCGCCGTGCCCGGTAAGATGACCAGCGCGTTCCTTGGTCTTCAGCTTTTTCTCGGCGAATTCGAGTTCACGGTCGTCCCGTTCGACAAAATTTTTGACGCGATGGTAAACGTGCACGCAGATGTCGGTCTGATCATTCACGAGGGCCAACTCACGTACGAGCGATCTGGTTTTGAGAAGATCGTCGATCTTGGTGAATGGTGGAAGCGTCAGACCAGCTTACCATTGCCTCTGGGCGGAAACGTAGTGCGCAAAGATATCCCGCCACCAGTTCGCCGCGATCTCAGCGAGATCATTCGCGAAAGCATCGAGTACGGTCTCACCCACCGGGACGAAGCCGTGGCATACTCACTCGCATACGCGCGCGACATGAACGCTCAGCTCGCAAGCAAGTTCATCGGGATGTACGTGAATGAATTCACCCGGGACTACGGTGACATCGGGCGCGCGGCCATCCGCAAATTTTTGAGTACGGCGCACCACAAAGGCTACATCGACGCTCCGATTGAACTGGAATTTGTCGAATAACTCGAGCAGCGACGGTCCGTCAGTCGTGATCGATTTTCTAATCTGCTTGCCATTAGGTTGGCGAACGAGGTATCAAGAAGGGCTCAGTGAAGGCGTTGTTGCCAGCCGGGGGCGATTTTCTCCCTCTCGCGCAAGTCGAATGTTGGCTTCATAAAGGCACGTTTCGCGCGCTTGGCGGCTCTCGAAACAACGAGCCCGTCAAAGAAGCAAAGATCGGAACCGAGCATGGCAGACAACAACAAACCAAAGTTTGATTTACCTTGGGGGACCCTGTTGCCGCTGTTGGCAGTCCTCGCCGGGGTGATCGCCACGTATAAGCCACTCGTTAGCGAACGGCCATCCGTTCCGAGCGAAAAAACTACCCCGCTGATTGCCGAACAGGACGTGGACGCACGCTTATGGCAAGACCCAATTGGCGTTGCTCAAAAACAAAAGGCGTTGCTGGACGCGCAAATGGAGCAAGGTGTAGCTAAAACGGGCGTCGCCAAATTGCACCAGGTCACGGCATTGGCGCAGCTACTTCGCGAACGCGTCAACACCTTCAAGAATGATAAGAGTGTCCTTTTGCTTGCTGTCATGCTCGACGCTGGCCCGTACAGCGAGCAAGCCGAATCGCGGTTGCGCACGCGGCAGGCGGTGCTCGATGGATTGAGCGAGAGCGGATTCACCCCGGTCGATGGCGAGCACATCGGATTCGTGACGGCGAATTGGCCTCCAGAAACCGACAATGCGCCGTCGCCTTGGTTGCCGGCGCCAGCGGCATGTGCGCTGTCAGCCCCCGTTGAGCGCGCGTTGCTACTTCCGTGGGAAGAATGTGAAGCGATAGATGCTCCACAAAATGTTTTTCCCCCGGGCACAAAGAGGGTTGTTGTCGTTTGGCTGCCCGCTGTAAATTTTGATCCCTACCCCCTGCGCTACTTCGCCGCTTTGATCGGTCAACTCGCACCTGAAGACATCCGCGATAAGATCGACGTGAAGTTGGTCGGCCCAGCAAATTCTACGGGCTTGCAGGACATGGCTCGCGAAGTGCGGTGGGACTTGGACTGCGTAACCGGGCCGCTGCGACAAGCACTCAGTGGGGTCTCAATCATATCGCCTAGGGCGACTGCCTCAGATGATACGATTCTCTCTGCAGCAGATAGCCCAACCCCCTCTCCATCCCCTCAGGGGACTCCTTACAAATCGGTAAAAGACTTTTTGGAAAAAGAATCCGAAAACTTCACTCCTCGTGGTGGCCTGAAGTTTGTTCGCACGATCGCGCCAGACGACTGGGTCTTGGATAAATTGATCGACGAATTAGCGCGACGCGAAATCTATGTCAGACCTCAAATGATATCGGGTCGCCCGATTCACCCAAAACTCTCGGACATTGTGATTCTCACAGAATGGGACACTCCCTATGGGCGATCTTTGAGGGCGAGTTTCGAAGCCAAAGCCTTAGGGAAGAGTGCTGGTGATGGTGAGGTGCGACCACGGGTTCATCCTTACGTTTATCTTCGCGGAATTGACGGCCGATTACCAGGCGACCAGAGCAAGGACACCCAACGCGAGCAAGAGCAAAAGACGCAGCTTGGCCAGAACGCAGTCGCGGTTGAGGCGACTGAAGGGTTGAATCAATCGGATTATTTACGGCGACTGGCGCGCCGGATGAAAGAGCGCAACACGCAGTTGCGAGAGGACGGCTTAGGTATTCGCGCTATTGGTCTGCTGGGGTCAGATATTTACGACAAGCTGATGATTTTGCGAGCGCTACGTCCTCAGTTTCCTGATGCCGTATTTTTTACTAACAACTACGACGCGCATTTTGAGCGCCGCGATGATTGGGATGTTACACATAATCTGGTTATCGCATCGCCCTTTGGCAGCACGGTGCCGCAAATTTTCATCGGGCAAAAAAGAAACATCCCTCAAATCCCCCCGTTTCGCGACAATAATCAAACCTCAATGTACGTCGGCACGCTGGTCGGGACCGGGCGGATGACAGAGGAAGACGTGAGATATCTTTCGTGGCAACCGCGGATCTTCGAGATCGGCCGCCAGGGAGCGTATGGCCTTAGTCCGCCCGAGTATCGCTGGGATTCCGGCAAATGGAAAACCGTTTTCGAGTCACGCTACGGCAAAAGTGAAAATGCGAACAGGTGGTTTCGCGATTGGCTATCGCCCGGCGTTATCTGGTGGCTAATCATCATCGCGCTAACAGTGCTGGCCACGGCTGGCTGGATAAGCGTGACCATCGCCCGGCGCACGTTGCACGGAGGAGGTACTGCTATTGAGCGCCTAAAACGCGCGCTCGTAAGCACAACCTTTTGGTTGGTCTGTTGCGGGCCACTCATTATTTTCTCGGTTGCTCTGGTTGCGCAATACTGGGCACCTGAAGAACCGCTGGCCTTTTTTTCAGGCGTCAGCATTTGGCCAACTGAAATGCTCCGCCTGATCGCGTTCATGCTCGCGATCTTTTTCATGTTCAAAGCGAGCTTCGATCTTCGCGCGAACGCAAAAAAGATCGAGGCGGAGTTTTCGTTTGCCCCGTTGCGGTTGACGCCATTTCGGTGGCGAGATCTAGGCATCGGTTTTGAACATTGGCAGATAAAACAGCATGCGGGAACTTCTCGCTTTTCCGCAGAAGAAGCTTGGCACGCTTATCTTTGCCGGCACAAGTTTTGGCCGCGGTTCATCCGGATCGGGATTCTCTTTGGCTTGTACTCGATTTTTGCGTTCATGATTTTGCACCTGTTCCCCCAACCACCGCCTCCCGCGCGAGGCGAGATGGCTTTCAAGATCGACAACATTGTCTTTTATCTTGCCGGTATCGGTCTGCTACTTCTCTCGTTCTATGTGGTCGATGCGATTCAGTTGAACAGCAATTTTATTCGCATGTTTGGCCGAGAAGTCACTGAATGGGGGCGCGATGTCGTTGATCGCTCTCATCGCCGGCCACCCTTAACGGAAGAGGAACTTTCTGCGTATAACGAAATCTTTTTCGTCGCACAGCGCACGCAGGTAATAGCGCCGCTGATCTGGTATCCGCTCGTCGTACTCACCTTGATTGTTGTGGCCCGCGCTTCGCTTTTTGATTGTTGGACCTGGCCGCCCGGCCTAGTTCTCATCTTTGCAATCACGGCTGCGTGGGCGGTGGGCAGCGCGATTTTGCTTAGGCGCGCAGCCGAGCAGTTGCGCGAAACTGCGCTCAATGACCTGCGACGGTTTCGCCTTTTGGGCCGCGAGGTGGAAGCCAAACGGCAGATGCTCGATGAGCTCATCGCCGAAATCCGCGACCTCAAAACTGGTGCGTTCGCACCACTAAGCGATCAGCCTTTCATTCGCGCCATGCTTTTTCCCGGCGCGACCCTCGGTTTGCTCGCGGTCGGCCAGCGTGTGTTCAACATTTTCTAGGGAATCTGCCTTAAGAATTTTCTTGCTACACGCTTTGCAATCGACATATCAATGATGGCTCGGTGAAGGTACTGCTGGCAGCGAGGGGCCACCTCCTTCGTCTCAATCGAGTCGGACCCTGCGTCGCTGCGTGCGCGTTACTCGCGCTACCCGGCTGCAAAGATAACGAGCCGATCGACGAAGCGAAAGCTGCGGGAAAAAACACGGCCGATTTTCCGCAGATCACCGCCGACATTTTCAAGCCGATGGATGGCGGCATTGATCTTTCGCCGGAAGAAATCCTGGGCCGAAAT
>DATFXC010000221.1:0-19959 GCA_035258625.1 Candidatus Udaeobacter sp.
GCTCCACAATTCGTTGCGCGCGTGACGATGATGAATGCGGATCTCGTCGCGTGTCTCACTGGAGTAATGGTGACGGATCGTGATCATGGGAGAGAAAAGTACGTCATAACCTGCCGCCACACATTGCAGAGCGTAGTCCGGTTCTTCATACGCGTGAAAGAAGCGTGATTCAAAGCCAGGCAAATAGAGGTACGTTGAGCGCCGCAAGACGGCGCCAGAGTTGGAAAAGGTGCGCGTCAACCGCTCCGGGCCGAAGTCTGTTTGCGCGAGCGTTTCGGGATATTCATCGGAGCGCTGGGGAAAATGCAGCACCGCAAGGTTCTGATGCTGCTTAAACATCGGGACTATACGAGCGATGCAATCCAGTTGGTCCGGGTAACTATCATCATCCAAGGCCAACACCAGGTCGCCCCGCGCTGCGCGCATCATCCGATCGCGCGACGCCACTGAACCGAGGCCAATCTGATTCACGAACAGTCGCGCTTCAGACAACTCCGCTTTCACCGCTGCAACCACGTCCTCTGTGCAGCCGTCGGTCGTGATCAGCACCTCCAGCGGTGGAGGATTTAATTGCTGCAAAGCACGCCAAGTCCGGCGTAACTCCCCAATGCGGTTCCTGGTGGTGATCATCACGGAAAGACTCATGGACAAGACAATGTCACGCGCACGATGTCGGTGAGTTGATTCTACAGCGGTGTTCCGAAATGCGAGGAAGGCTTCCTCAGGCGCAAACAAGCGCAACCATCCAGAGTTTGCGATTCTTCGTGGACATTATCAAGGAGAGAGTCAACCTTTGAACAAGGCCGTTGCGTAACGCCTGAAGCGGCCTTTCACTTTGCCCAGGAGAACTCTTGCCTCCTCATTCAGAATAGCCTGCCAGGCTCCAAGATTAGAGCACCGACGACGATGATGCTCCAGGCGAGCGACAGTGAAGGGACGGGAATATGCCTTCGGATCAGAAAGTAAGGGCTTACGGCCGCAAAAGTGCGCTACCCGCGGACGGCGAATCTCTGTCGGGAAATACCAGCCGGCGCCACTACAGTCTGTCATCAGTTCTGCTTTTCCATGATGTACCCATATGTGCTGCAAGTCGGACATGGTACTCTTGATTTCGCCGCGTTGCGTCATCGAGTGCACAAAATAATTTAATAGGGGCTGCTCGTAGAAATCACCAACTAAGCCGGGCGTTTTCTTCGCCCAGCACTCCGCCCCGATCCATTTTCCAAAAGGGATAACATCCCGTTTGCATGCGAAGGCGCCGGAAGAAAAGTAAGGTTTCCCCCGCCAATCAAATTCGGGATCAAACGTTCGCAGCTTTTGCGGATCAAATTGGAAATGCGGTAACCACGGTGGAATTTCGGTGGCATCTGCCGGGATGGAAATGTCGCTCCAGAAGATCTGAAAATCGACGTCGGTGCGGACCTGCGGAGTAAAGTCTCCCCAGACAATCGCGTCCGAATCCAGCCAAACGTAAAATTCAAACGGTCCTTCCCACATCGCCGCGAGCTTAGCGCGGCCACTCCCGCGTACGAGATTACGCATTTGTTCTGAAGGCAATTGTGAAACACGCAGAACAATCAGATCGTATTCCTCCTCCAAGTCCGAAACATCAAAACTCCCGTCCACGACTAGGCAAATAGGAATTTCAGGACAAAAATGGCTCATGCTTGCGAGCGTCGCCTGGACCATGAACTTGTCCTTGGCGTGACAACCGGTCACAAAACCAAATGGTGCTTGTAATTTCACGCTATGATGGTCAGTTCCCTACGCGCACTTCCTTCCACTTCCACTGTTTTCACCGTTCCGACCTGGTTGAAGCCATGCGCTGGCTTTTCACATCAAAATCTTTCTCAAAATATCAGTCATGCGCTCGACAAAAGCCTCGTCGGTGAATGGCCGAAACGCAGCGGAACTCAGAAACTCTTGTCCCGCCTGGCGCATCTCCGCCCATTCCGGTTCCGGGCACGATTGCAAATACGCCAGCAATTCGCGACGTGTCCGGAAGTTTCGCGCATCCACGAAAGCTTCTCGCGGGACAAACTCTGCAATCCGGTCTTCGCCCAGATAAACTGGCACCGAGCCGGCTTGTAATGCGTCAAAGATTTTCTCGCTGATATACCCGCGTCGCCCACGAAAGTTTTCATAGGCCATTACAAAACGATACTCCGCGGACAATTCGGGCTTGGAGATTTTTGTGTTGCCCCGCCAGCTGCGATAAGGCCGGTTCGGATACAGCGGACACCACGAGATTTGTTCTCCATTCCAGCCAGCGCCAAAAACATCCAGAAAACCCGGCACGTATCTTTCCGCCTCACGGGCGATGGCGCGACGTTCGCCGTACAGATCGCCACATGAGAGTTCTGTCAACAATGACAGCGGACATTTCCAGCCCGCCAACACTCTTCCAAAGAAAGGCAACCCCGCCAGTCCCATCTGCCGAATCGCCCAGAAACCGCTCACGCGGTTGGAAAAACACATCAACAGGCCCTTGCGTTCAGAAAATGGGGGATTCTTAACCGGCCCAACAATGGGCACTGGCAAATGGTAATGAAAATATTGCGAAATTGCGAGGGAGGCATCGGGAAATTCATAGGTCACGACACCCGAAACGTGCTTTCGATTGGCGGAAATCAATCCGAAAGGTGCGATAGCCGGGCTTTCGAACACTTGCAGGACTATCGGCGTGCCCGGTCGCAGCCGGGAACGAATTTGTTCGAATTCTTTTCTGCTTGCCGGCAGATCCAGGAGCCATAACAAATCGCAAGTTTCCAGTGGCGCCTGATCCCAGGTGTCTATCTGAATTCCCAAAGCCAGCGCTTTTTCTTTCCACGCAGAAAAGGCGCCGCAATAACGACCCTGCCAACTCGTGCCGGAAGTGAACAACCGATTACCACACCAGTCTTGAAATGTGGGCCTGATTAAAACCCGTTTCACTCGGATCTTCTAAAACTCAATTGTAAGCCGCTCGATCAAGGGGGGTCGCTTTCCATTAAGTCTTGAAACGCGGATCATAGTTTGACAAAAAGCTATCAGGATAGGCATAGGCGGAATCTTGCCGCTCCACCGCTCTAGCAACGATACAAACTCTAATGTGTTCTTTTTGATTCGGATGTATTACGCGGCGCACAGCCTTCTTTAGAGGACTTCTGAGGTCTGTTGGGGAGTGAACCTCTTGTTGAATCTGAAAGTAGGATGACTGAATCATTTTTGTTAGGGCCAAAGTTGTTGGAAACGACCAATTACTTTTATCTTCCATGCCTGGCTCGCAATAATTGAAGTAGATAGCCGAAGTGCGGTCGTCCTTGATGGCGTGAGTTTCAAGCACCAAAAGACCATTTGTGCCTAAAACTCGACGGACCTGTGCCAGCGCCAACATCGGATATCTAAGGTGATATAACACGCCCATGAAAAGAACCACGTCGAAAGAACCGTTCTTAAAAGTGTCGCTTAGTTTGCACACATCGCATTGCGGCAGGTACGTTGCCTTGCAGCCCAGAATTTTCGCGGCAAAAAGAAAGGTATCCCTCCCCCCCATCTCTGGCTCACCCAATCGGTTGCCGTCACTGTGGCTCCAAGAGATTCCGCTAAAAACGTCCACTTCCCATCCCAGCACCCTATATCAAGAACGCGCTTGCCACATAAATCCAAGCCACGGATCGCTTCCTCAACGGGTCTCCACAAATCGTCCCATGCAAGGCCGGGTGTTATAATACCATCTCCAAGTTCAATTCGATGGTACCATCTCAACGAATGTAACTGGCGTTTGTTTTCCGGTGTCACAACTCTATTAGTTACGAGCGCTTTTCTTGTTACTGCCTCGCGGCCCGATTTTCTTGAAAAAATGACATTTCTCAACGCGCGGAATTTGATAGATATCGCCAGTCAAGATCTTCGCCGATCGGAATGTTGCGATATAACTCTGAATAGCGTTTTGCCATCAATGAATCATTAAACAATGCTGTCGCACGTTGCCGCGCCGCCAAGCCCATGTTTTGGCGCTCGGTTGGATGTTGCAGCATCCAATTCAATTGGTCATGTAGTCCCACGACACTGCCCACTTTGGTTTCCAGCAGACCCGTTTCGCCATCGGCTACTATGTCCACCAGACCGCCCGTCTGGAACGCCACGACAGGCGTACCGCAAGCGATCGCTTCCAATGCGGTCAAACCAAACGACTCAATCCGGCTCGGCGCTGCGAACACATCACACGCCGAATAGAATAGTGATTGTAAATGTGGCGAGTTGATGCTGCCGAGTTCAATCAATTGATACCTCCCGTCCGGCTCGGACCTTCCGCCACTGTCCGGCAGCTTGCCCGCACCGAAAACCAGCAACGTTATTTTCGCTTTCTCAGCCAAAGCATGCAGAGCCTCCACTAAGAGCGAGCCCCCTTTGTCAGGGCTGGACAAATCGGCGCAGGCGAAACCAATGACGAAGCGCTCGCTATCAATTGAGAAGGCATGTCGGGCGCAGGATTTGTCGATCGGTTTGAATAACTGAATATCCAGCCCGAGCGGAATTGTATGAAAGGATCTGGCATGTTGTAGCAATGCGCTGCGGCGGGCTTGCGCGCTCATCCAATCACTACTGGAGACAACGTGCAGGTTCTTCCCAGCATAACATCCCTTCTTAATCTCAAAAAACCGAAAAGCATCGTCACGCGGGCCGGGATTTTTCAACTGCGGACACTCCAAGCAATGATTGGTGAACCGCTCGCATTCACCCGCATGATGACAGCCGCCGGTAAACGGATTCATGTCGTGCAACGACCACACTACTGGCAACTCAGGAGGCAGAGATGCGAAGAAACTCGGCTGATCAATCCAGCGCGAAATCCAGTGCAAATTGACCACATCGGGCCGCGGGCCAAAATCTTGCAGTGGAATTCGACGGAACCAGCGGGGGCTGGTGAAAAGACACCCCGCCGCATTGCGCCGGTTACGCCAGGCCCGGGCCAACGCAGCTAAGTTCCGCTGCGTAAATAACTGGTTCTCAAACACGCGCTGACACCCTGCTACCAGTGGCACCCCGCATTCATAGTAAAGAAGACTGTCTACTCCCTGCCGCCGCAACGCATCATTCAAGCGTTGAGCAGCCACACCGGCACCGCCAGTTAACTCAGATGTAAAATGAGCGATTTTCATACGCAGGTTATAAATGCGACCGCCGATCAGTTACGGAATTGGTGGCACACCCCGGCTACTAAACAGTACGTCAGCTTATGCTTCAGGAGAGGATGAATCACAGATGGTTTGAAATAAGCGCACCGACAGATCCCTGGGTATCCATTCGTTGGCTCGCTGGAAGGCCGCTTTTCCCATTCCTGTCCATCTATCGCGATTGCTCCAGGCTCGCTCTAATGTTTCACTGATGATCACCGGATCGTTACCACTGCTCACAAAGCCATCCCTATTATCTCGCACCAGCTCATGATTTCCGCCCGTTCGCGTGACTACGGCAGGCCGGCCGCAAAACATAGACTCTATCAGCGCAAGCGCCAGCCCTTCGGCGCGAGAAATCAAAATATGGAGATGGTGATCCGTCCATATTTTGGTGAAGTCCCGTTCATAACCACAAAGGCTCACGCGGTCTTCCAATCCAAAGTACCCGATTACGTCCTGTATGTATTTTTCGTCCGAGCCACTGCCGAAAACATCGAGTCGCCAATTGCGGTTTTTCCACTCAGAAGTGGCGAGCGCCTCAAGGATGCTATCCTGGCATTTACTAAATGTTTCGTAACGACCAACTGTCGCAAATCGCACTTCTTCTAAATCAGCTGGCCAGGCTAATGGGCTCTCTAAACGGGTTCTGATTGGATTCGGTAAAATCGTAATAGGCAGAGTCGAGGTTAGTTGTCTCTGCAATAGCTCTGCATTGTCCCGCGAGACGCAGATGATTCGCCGTGCCGAGCGATAAAGCGCTCGCAACGCATCGCGTTCGGCTTGGCCGCTGATAAACCAATCAGCGTTACCTTGTATGATGAAAATTCGAGGACCGGTGTGGGCGTTTAACAGCCTGTAGAGATCGAGGTTGCGATATGGGAGAGCAGGATGGCCGGAGGTGCATACGATATCAGGATTCCACTGTTTCAACCGGCGAAACCGGGAATAGCCCAGGCGCACGGCGCGCGATGTGTAGCGATTTAGAGGATTGTATGCGAACACCACACCACCAAGGACACGGAACTCCGCAAGCTCGTCAGATTGCGCGATTGGTGTTTGTAGCGCAGCGGCGACGGAATGCCCCCGGTGCAGCGCTTCTGTCGCGAACAGTTTCCACATCTCTTCACTGCCGGCCCACGAACAATCGCCAATGGTGGAAATTATCCCGATTCGCATGTGATCACTTACTCTTTTGCAGGACTTGTGAAGATCCTGCGAATTCGATGCGCGTCCTTTTCAAACTTCAGCGACGTTGCAGCCGTACTAATTTTTCGAACTCCCGGAGTAACACCGCATGGATTCGGCTGGGTTCAAATCGACTGTGATACATTCGGCGCGCATTCGCGACAAGTTGTTTCTGCCGTTCTGGGCTACGTGCCACATTCCCGAGAGTAGCAATGCAACCTGCGGCATCAGGTGAAGTGTAACATTCCGCCGCATCAAATTCGCGGGCAGCACGAATGGCAGAACAATAGTCGGGTCCCCAGATGATAATTGGCTTTTGAAACGTCAGGTAATCAAGAAACTTTGTCTTAAAGCTTGTGCGTTCAGTTTGAGCGCACTCATCACCAAAACCCATCGGTAACAACAACAAATCCGCTTCTTGTGCATCGGTCCTGAGCTGATCGAAGGGTACCTGCCCTTTGTACACACCAACTGTTCGTGCAAAGCTGTCAAAGTCTCTGCTCCAACTGGCGTGGGCGTGGCTGCCGAAAATTGCGAAACGTAAGGCAGAGTCAGAGCTTGCTCGCACAAGCTGCTCGAGCATCGGTCCGTACCAAGCCGAAAGTGATCCTGCAAAGAACACCGTGGCAGGGGACCCATCAGGAGTGAACGGGATGAATTCGTGCTCGATATCGGACATACTAGCGCCGGTCGGATACAGCACGTGCGCGTTAGGATGCGAACCCAGCGCGTCAAGCATCCCTTCCGAAGTACAAAATGCCAGATCACAATCACGATAAAATTTGCGAAACGCCCTTTCGATCGAACGTCGGAAGCGCGGGTGCATCACAACTCCGAAATCATACCAATCGTTGAAGCTGGCTACTACCGGCACACGCAACCGCCGCGCAACGCGCTGCGCAAGTCGTGCTGTCCAGTTCCAGCTACCTGCAATCGTAAATACCAGGTCGGGGTTAAAACTCTGTGCCGCTTTCCATACTTCATGCGGAACAAAGTAGCCGGCAATTGACTGATTGTACTGCCAGAACCAACGATAAAACCGCGTGCGCTGCATTCTCTTAAGCCACTTCGGCACATCGAACCGCAAGAATCGATAGGGCACCTCGTACTGGTGCAATTCCATACTGTCCGTAGCGATAAATATCTCAAAGTCGCTTCGCTCGACGAAATGGCGATAGAAGGACATCGCCGTGCCCCAGCTTGGGACTGGCGGGTTATAGCTCAGATAAAAAACGCGAATCCGTTTATCGCGCGGCGTAGTCAGGCCGGAAACTGCAGATCTCATCCTATAGACTCTTGCTCGCCATTAACAATTGCTCGTTTGCACGACAACAAATCACGAACGACGTGCGTGTCGTCGCTGCAAGCGCAGTTTGAACGCATCGCGGTAAAACAAATGCCGCATCCAGTTCACATAATGCCGGGAATAATATCCCTCCCGTCTCATGTTTCGATGACGGAACCTGTCGATATCATTGAACTCGACGAGGCTAGTCTTGGCTGGCAGCAGACCCGCTCCCCTGTGCACAGCGGCAGCAATAATGGTCTGTTCGAATGCGCCATCGTTGGGATCAGCAAGCGCCTCATGCACCATAGCGCGCAAGATCTCCCTCGTCAGGAACTCTCCGTGCAGAGCCAGTATGCCACCGTTGACAAATGGCGGTTCCAATACCTCGGGACAGAAGCGCAGAGCCAAGTCGCGGTGCTGATGACAGTTGCTTTCCCTCACACCGCGGGGCTTGGCCCAGTAGTCGCTCGGGCCAAGTAGATCGGCCGGGTCTGCAAACCAAAGGATGTCCGCATCTACAAACAGCACGGGTTCCCGGCGTGCTAAAAGGACAATAGACGCAACCTTCAACCCCCAGGCGCTGGCCTCGGCATACTGCGCGAGCTCGCGCTCTCCGGCAGTGTGCGCTTCAGCAATAATTTGCTCTCGGGAGAGAACATCGATTTTCCCTGGCCACCAAGAAAACACGGGATAAAAATCCGCGGCCGACCAACTCCCATCGGAAACAACAGTAGTGGTGGTGGGCAGCTTTTTCCACGACCTGTAAAGTGAAAACATGCTTTCTCGGAGCATCAACCAATGACTGCGTCCGCCAATGGTCAAGTAATGCAGGCTGGATTCGGGTTTTGGCGGTAAAGAGTTGATCGGCCAGCGAGACAGGAGATTCAAAGCAAGCTGGCCCAGGCGGACCGAAACGTCCATTCTGCTAAAGGGATTCAGAAGACCGACAGCGAATTTAAGTCTGAAGGCTTCCCTTTGAGTATTCGATGCGTTGTTCGACGCCGTTTCCACAAAAACCTGTTAATCCATCACAGAAGAAGAGTAGCGGACGCACGCCTGGCTCGATTATATGGTGGGCATCACATTTGCGCCCGAAACGGAGATATACTGCCCGGAAATAAATCCCGCCAGGTCCGAGGCGAGGAATGCGACCACATTGGCCACATCCTGGCCGGTGCCGCGCCGCTTGAGCGGCACCTGCTGGACATACCATTCATCGTTGTCCTGTGATGAAGCTGCCTCGCTCATGATCCAGCCCGGCGCAACTTGGTTGACCGTCACCTGGTGCTGACCCACTTCCCTGGCCAGCACGCGCAGCACGCCATCCATACCCCGCTTGCCGGCGACATAAGCCGACTGGTTAGGGAAGTTCTGCATAGCGCACTCGCTATTGATCGCGATCACCCGGCCCCAGTTTTTCGCAACCATCGCCGGGACAAAGGCCTGCGCCATCAATACATTGTGCACCACGCACGAGCGGAACTGGCTTTCATAATCGGCCTGAGACTGCTCGAGCACATTCGCCCAGGCATACTGAATCACCGCGTTGTTAATGATGATGTCCGGTGCGCCGAGCGTCTTGCCAATCTCAGTCTTCATTCGCTGCACATCTCGCTCCGCGGTCACATCAGCCTGTACAATCATCGCCGGCAAGCCGGCTGCCCGTACCTCGCTCAGCAGTTGGCGCGCCATCTGAACATTCCGGTGATATTGGATCACGACCCCTGCTCCGCAGGCAGCCATGGTGCGCACCATTACCCGCCCTAGTTGACCAGTTCCACCCGTGACCACGGCCAGATGGCCAGATAAGTTAATTGATAACATGAATATCCTTTTTACTGATTACATTTTTCCATTATACGGACGAGAGCTAGGCTCGATCAGCAGCGGGGGCTTCCAGCTGCTCACGACTCAACCGGAGTTTAAGAGCATCACGGTAAATCAACTGCCGAGCAGGGGTCACGTAGTGCCTGGAGTAATAGCCTTCTTGTTTGGCGTTGCGAATGAAAAAGCTGGAGGTGTCATCGATCGTTACGAGGCTCAGTTTCTCCGGAAAAGAATCGCCACCCAGTTTTACCGCCGTGGCTATAATCGTTTGCTCGCACGAACTGTCTTGAGGACTAGGCAATGCGTCTTGAACCATGCTGCGCAAGAGCTCTGGAGACATCAGCTCACCATACAGAGCCACGATTCCAGAGTTAACAAACGGTGGCTGCAATACCTCTGCGCAATATCGGAGCGCCATATCTTGCCGCTGACGGCAACTATTCTCTCGCAAGCCCCGAGGTCTCACCCACGAGGTCGGATCACCCAAAAGCAACGCTGGATCTCTGAACCAAAGAATGTCGGCATCGACGAACAACATCGGCTCCCGGCGCGCTAAAAGGACAATCGATGCAAGCTTCAATCCGTAAGCGCTGGCCTCCGCATACTGCGCGAGCTCGCGCTCGCCGGCAGCATCCGCTTGAGCAATAATTTGTTCACGCGCAAGAAGTCTGATTTTCCCCGGCCACCAGGAAAAGACGGGATAAAAATCAGCCGCCGACCAACTCCCATCCGAAACAACAGTGATGGTAGGCAGCTTTTTCCATGAGCGGTAAAGTGAAAACATACTTTCTCGCAGCATCAGCCAATGCGTGCGGTCAAATACCGCAACGTAACAGAAGTCTGCAGTCGGTTTGGGCGGTTGCGGAGGAATTGGCCAGCGCGAAAGCGCAGTGTGCGCGAGCTCGCCCATGCGGATAGGAAAGGTCAAACCCGTGAATGGCCGCAGAAGACCAGGAGCAAATCTGCGCTCGAACGCCTTTCGTTGTGCAGTCCCACTTACATCAGGAACCGTTTTCATTCTGCAGCCACTTGTACCGAGGTAGCATTCGCCGACGGAGTGCACGCATGGCAGATATCGCGCGGCGTCCGAATACACGGTACAGAAGTACTTTCGCTTGCAATGTTAATCGGCGCCAACGAGGCCCCCCGTGGTTCCACAACGTTTTGGCCGCGCGCAACTGGTTTGTGCAGGCGACGATATCCCCCTCAGAGAAAAAACGCTGAGTGAGCATAAGGGATGCAAGTGCCCAGTACATACGACCCCGATGTTCCAGCCGTCCTCTGGAATTTACGGGCAAATAGTTCTTCCAGATGCTGATTGCTTTGGCCATGTCTTGCATGTTTTCACCCGTCCGCTCCTGAAAGAGATGTACATTGTTGCCGTGCCGCCGGAAGCCCGCCAAAATCTGCGGTTCGTAATAGACTGGCGCATTAGCTGCAATCCTGACCCACATTTCAATATCGAGGAAACATACAAGTTCCGGGGTGAACCCGCCAAGTCGCTCGTAGGTGGCCCGCTTAACAACGACCGCAGGACATTCAAGGTGATAGCCTGTGGCGACGCGTTCTAACCAGTTATTCAACACGCCCGCGGTCGTGCTCTCAATTGGGCCGAGTCCGATCCAATGGCCATCCGCATCAATAACCGCGAATCGCGAAAACGCCATCCCGACATCAGGATTGCACACAATACCGTGGTAAAGACGCTCATAAAAACCGGGCAATACAATGTCGTCCTGATGCAGGATATGTACCCACTCCCCGCGGGCTAGCTCAATGCACCGGTTCCAAATGCCCGCCAAACCAATGTTCTTTACTTCCTGATGAACTGGCACCCGATCGCCGGCGATCTCGCGAACCAGTTCGACAGGCGCACCATTGGGCGAACAATCGTCGACCAACTCGATCTGCATCTGCTCGGGACCTAGGTCCTGTTTGAGTACGCTCCACAGAGTTTCTTCCAAATAGTCTGCCCGGGGATTGTACGTGGGTATCATTATAGACCAGAAAGGACGAATCCCCGAATCGCTTCCATTTGGAATGAAACGAGGTGGTAACAGCATCTTTCAGTGAAGAGCGTGCCACAGCTTGCGTAACAATCGCGCCGGAGCAAGTAATCCGCGTCCTAAACGGTAGCTCATTGAATCTTGCATGGTGCGGATTCCTCCTCGCAACTGCTGTACTTCCTCGTCTGTTTCACGGAGGAGCTTGTAACAAGCCAATTCAGGCTTGCCAAAAATATGCTTTATGACTGCGTCAAGACGCGGACTGATCCTTACTACATTCGAGGACTCTCTGCACATGCGATAATCAAACCCGATCGTCTTCACGATCATTGAGTCGCTCCGCACACGATAATCAAATCCAATCTTAGGAAGATGGAAAAAGGTACCGCCATGAACAACAACCCGGAGCCAAAAATCCCAGTCCTCCAACCCCATCAGAGGCATGTGCCCATCGTATCCACCAACCTCTTCCCATAAGTTTTTCCTGTACAGAGCACATGCATCAATGAAGTTTGTCCGGATCAACGACAATAAATCGAATTCCGGTACATGCCACCGGCCATTCTTACCGCCGAAGTATTCAGCATCAGCGTAAATCACATCTAAGCTTGGATTATCCTTTAGGAGAGAAAGCGCCTCGTTCAAGTAGGCGTCTCGCAGCCGATTATCGCTGTCCAGGGGCAAAATGAATTCGCCGTTGGCCAATCTAATGCCCGTGTTCCGAGCGGCACCCAGCCCGCGGTTCGGCTGAGACACGACGCAATAGCCCGCCCCGGCGCTGTCGTCGAGAATCCGGGTGGTCTCTACTTCGGAGGAGCCGTCATCAACGATGATCACCTCGAGCAGATTTGCGTTGCGCACTTCTTCTACGCTGGCAAGCGCTTCGCGCAGCATCGTCCCCTGGTTGTAGCATGGGATGACAATTGAAACCTTACCTTGGCCCGTCGGAGTCTGCATCATGTGCTCGGTTGATTCAATTTCACTGTTCAACTCGTCATTTGCGATACTCGAGCGTGCTAAACACGACATAACTTGGCCGTTGCTGACCCGATCCTGCCCGTTCGCTTTCCGCGCAATTATCAAGTAGTTGGATGTGTTCAGTGGCGATTGATTCCGATCGTCCAATTTCGAGAACAACCAATTGATGAGGCAGATGCTGACCGTTATTTAACTCGCCCATGTTCACATGAACGTTTTAAGCCGGCTTGGAAGAAAACGCAAAGCGTTAGTTGTCGTGACACACCTCGAAATCCGATCGCACCGGAATGGCTGGAAGGTGTTTGAAGGGCCAGGCGTAGAGCCGTATTCCTAGACAAGGGACAGGCGATCGATTACCGCACGAAGCCGCGCTTGTTTCAGGTGTGGCGAGATTCGCGTTCTTGATCCCAGCCGTGCCGTTGTGCGCATCATTCCGTTCAACGAAACGGATCGAAAGCTGTGATTTTCCGCCAGCGCTTAGCTGGACCAATTTGAGTTGGCGTCATTTCCTGCGGGCCGCTAAATTTCGAACATGGCGAGAAATCTCAAGAGATTGCGCATCGAAGATACGTTTTCGCCAAGAGCAGACGCATGTCTTTTAAAGGGTGACACGCTGAAGCAGCTTCCATGCTACCAGGCGGATTTGCCAAAGCTGATCATCACCTCCGCCGCCAAGCAACATCGGAAAGGAGACCGAAACGCAGGCGTAGTTGAACCAACATCTTGATTGGCTAACGTTCGTAGAGACTGCGCTTGCTTATGAGAGATGGTGACTTTAGCCGCTTGCTCTGTTACAAAATGCATCTCGTCCACAGAGAGTTCTTCTTGAGTTGAACGACCAGTCTCGATTACCAGGGCCGACCTCCGGAGCCGCAATTTGGCGATTTCAGGGTCCAGTCGCCTGCTTGCGTGTTCTGATTCGCCGGATGAGATGGAGAGCCGGGGCAGGTAAAACTTGTTTTATGAATCGGGATGTAGCCATCCCTCGGCCCGGCTTCCGCAGCACCGCCAGCAGGTAGTTGAACCACCAGTCTCGGTCTTCCCGCTCGCGCTGCCCCTCTGGCGTGTACCAGTCGAAGGTGGGGTGTGCTCCCAGCACCTGCCACTCAAGCACCTCGCAGCCGAGAGCGGCGATCGCCCTCGCCACGCCGCACTGCGTGGAAATCATCGCGTAGTCGTCGACCAGGAGGATGAACTCGTACGCCAGGCAATCGCGCACCGCCAGCAACGAGCGCTCGGTGGCCACGGTAGTGTGATCGGCGTCGAAGAAGCAGAGGTTGATGCCACGACCGATCTCCCGCGCCGTCTCCGGGAGATAGATGCTGCGCTCGATGACGCGCACGCGGCTTCGGCCGCGGTAGCGCGCGAGGCGCTCGTCGAAAAGGCGCTTAACGCGAGAGGCGCGCTCGGACGGCATGATGAACTCGTACCAGGTGTCCACGGCCACCGCGTCGATCTCGTTGCCGCAGAGCGCGGAAGCTAGCGTGGAGCCGGCATAGGCGCCGATTTCCAGCAGCCGGATGCCGGGATGGCCGCAGAGGTTGTTGAGGAGTGCGCGGCCCTTTACGCCCGAGAGCGCCTCTTCGGTGGAGAAGTCGGCGGGGAGCTTCGATCTGCCAGCGCGGGCTTCGCGGGCGGCCGCGCGCGCGATCTCGACGAGGTTCATGGTTGCTCCTTGATCTCGCTGTCGGCGGGGCAATCTTCCCCTACTCGATACTCGCTCAAAACTATGCGCTTTCCGAATAATCGTAAGTTCATCAAAAGAGAGCATGTCGAATTTCGCAAACTCCGTGCCTTAGTGCTGTTGCCAGCGTCGCTACCTTGCAGTCAACTTGCATGGACCACAGTCATTTTGCTGTCTCCGCCAAAGCAGTTCTTTTATTAGTCAGATCAATCTGCTTGTCGCAGTCGGCAACGGCACTGAGTCGGTGCGCGGCCACCACCATCGTGAGCTTGCCAGTTAGACTGCGCAATGCTTCAAGGAGCTTTGCTTCGGTCCCGAGGTCGAGCGCACTCGTCGCCTCGTCTAGAATCAAAACCGATGGACGTTGGTAAAGCGCGCGCGCAAGCCCGATGCGCTGACGTTGCCCGCCCGAAAGACGGACACCGCGTTCTCCCACGTTCGTGTTAAAGTCGGCACGCAATTCCGTTTCAATGAAATCGAGTATCTGTGCCATGGCGCAAGCTTCGCGCAATCGCTCAGGATCAATCTCATTGTCCGACAGGCCAAACGCGATGTTTCGCGCGATGCTGTCATCGATTAGAAAAATATCCTGTGGCACGTAACCGATGGAAGCTTGCCATGAGCGCACCAACTCAGGTGTGAGCAGCCGATCATCGATCCGGATCTCGCCTGCCGCTGGCTGATAGAGCCCAAGCAGCAAATCAACGAGAGTTGATTTTCCCGACCCGGTCGGACCGATCACCCCGAGCGAAGTGTTCTTCGGGATAGTCAGAGAAATTCCGTCCAATGTTGGCCGTGATGCGCCAGGATAGCAAAAACTGACTTCGCGCAGAGTAATTGAGTCAGTCCAACGTAAAGGTCTTACTCGAGCGAGAGCGTCGGTCCTTATCGCCGGCGAGCTTGATCTGTCAGTTTCCGCCGCCACAAATTCATCGTACACCTCGTCCACGGCGTGCCGCACCGAGCTGACTTGGGTTAGCTGGCTGTAAAGTAACTGGAGTGAAGGCAGCAACCGGTACCCTGCCAGTGCCATTACGCCCAGGTTTGGAAGAATGTCAGAGAAATCGCGTCCTCTCGCAGCCAGCAGCAACACAGCCACAACCAGACCGCCAAATGCAATTGGTTCGATGAGGTAACGAGCGGTGTTTCCAAAGATCGGCACCCGCGCATTCATCCGCGCTACAACCGCAGAATGCCTCGCGAATCGGCTCAGGAAATGTTCTTCGGCACGATGAACTTTCACCGGTTTTATCCCGCCGAGCATCTGGTGCGCTTCCCGGAAGAAGCCACCGATCGAAATTCTTAAATTGTCATCCACCTCTCGACGTTTCCGCGAGAGCAGTCGAAACACGATCACGTAAAATCCACCGAGACCGATGGCCGCCGAAAGAGCGATCACTGGCTGGACCAAAAAGAGGGTGGTTAACAACAGCACTGCAGTCAGCGCGCGCGCCACTGTGTCCAGCAACGGGAGGAGCACGCCGGTCGTGTAATTAGACACGTCACCAAGAACTTTCTTCAGCAGCTCGCCTGAATTCCGTTGCAGAAAATAGGTGTATGGCTGTGATGCTATTTGACGCAGAAGCCGGACGCGCAGCCAGTGACCAAAACTTTGGGTATAATGGGTGCGCGCGTACTCCGCCACCAGGTTAACTGCGTTAGAGGCAAGGAGTCCCGCCACAGCTATGACACCGGCTACGAGAAGGAGTTGCCGATTGTCCATCGGTGGAAAAAGACTCAGGAAATATGTGCCAAAATGAGATCGGCGGATGCGGTCCGGGTCAGCGGCGATCGCCAAAAACGGAAATATTGATGTAACGCCAATGACTTGAAAGATCGCCTGCGCAAACGAGAGCGAAAAAATGAAAAACAATCTCGCTCTGCCGTATGGCCGCGCGAGAAAGAGAACCCGACGAATCAGGTCAGAAACGTTATGAATGAATCGCGGCACGCTTCCAAATTACACGTTCAAGGGAGATGGTTGCATCACGTCCCGCAACCGCGGAATTTGCCAATTATCTGCGGGAAAACTTAGGTGTCAAAGGGTTCCAGAGGGCCGGATGGTCAGAGGACGGAGGACACAGATCGGAGGTCGGAGGGCGATAGTCAGAGGACAGAAGTCGGGAGTGGGAGTACAGAGAAAATTATGCAAATCGAATCAGCAAAGGACTTAGACGTCTACAAACTCGCAAACGAATTTGCGATGGAGATTTTCGAGACCACGAAAAGCTTTCCATCGGAGGAAAAATACGCGTTGACGAGTCAGATTCGACGCTCGTCGAGATCAGTCTGTCTGAACCTTCGAGAAGCCTGGGCAAAGAGGCGCTACGCAGCGCATTTTCTGAGCAAGTTGACCGACTGTGATGGTGAGAATGCCGAGACTGACTCATCGTTGGACTTCGCCAAGCAGTGCGGATATATCTCGCCGGAACAACATCATGCGTTGACCGGGAAATGTGCAGAGATTGGCCGAATGCTTGGCGGGATGATCAAAAAGTCGGAATCGTTTCTTACCTCGGGCTGACTTCTGTTCTCTGATCGCTGCCCTTATCGCTGATCTCTGGTCTCTGCTCTCTGACGTCTGATCTCTGATTAGCGAGCTGCCTCCTCATACAGTTTTTTGATTTTCTCCGACTCAACTCCGGCATACCAGCCGTTGAACAGGAGGATATCTCCGCCTCGGACGGCCGTTACGAGCGCGTCGTGGTCTCCCGGCCGATCGCCTTCAGGCGCCATCAGCACGCTAAACGCATTCGGGTAAACCATCCGCGCACCGACCGGCGTCGAAGTAATCTTGTGATGCATGTAGGAATTAAGGGGCGCAGAGTATGCAAAGTAACGCATCGATTCATTTTCTGGAATCAGCAAGACATCGGGATACGCCTCCGCGACCGCTTTAAAAACGTCGGGATTAAGCGCTCCATCTATATTCGCCGTTGAATCTATATAGAAAAGTGTGCAACCCCAACGCTGCTTCGCATAGGCGAGTCTTTCGCGAAGAATTTGGACCGCGTTCTCGTCCTCAGCAGCTTGGTGCACCGGCTCGCCATCTACCATTGCAATTTGCTGCGGCCGGATGCAGACACCCACTTTTAATCCCGCTGCGCGGAATTTTTCGAAGTATTCGTCAATCACCCTTTTCGCGCCGCTATTTTTAAACTCCATTTCCGGCGCAAGGGTCGGAACAAGGCGGGGATCGCCGTAATATACTGCACCGAGAAACTCCTCGCCTTCCGGATCCCAGGTGATCATTCCCTGGGCGTTCGTTTCCTTTAATGCTTTGATGCACTTGTCAGCATGTTTGAGAAGTGCTTCGCGAAAAGCGGCTTTGCCCTTGTCATTGGTTATGTTGATCTCGCCGTAGTTCAGAATCCATCGGCGCGGATTGGTTGCGACGTTGGTGCCAGAGCTGGCCAGGAAGATCGCACCGATGGGGCGATGATCTTTCCAATTTACTTGGAATGGATATTTCCCTGCGTAGCGTTCCAAAACGTCGCCGGACAAATCCTGTACGCGCGCACCTGCAGGGCCGAAGCGAATCGAAACATTAAACATTTTCGACGCGCGCGGCTTGATGTCGCGGCATGTGATCACGAACGGATAGCTGGTTTTAGCCGAGGGATTCGTCGAATTCGACACATCGACAGAACATTCCAAGTCGTCACTGCAAAAGTTGAGCGCGCCGGTTCTGTAATCGATCCGGACAATCGGAACGACAAACCGTGGATCGGCAACTGAAGGAATCGAAGCAGGGCCTAGGTGTAGAGGCCACTCCGGGCCCTTAAAGCCGAATCCGAACATGCCCGCCTCAAGCGTGCCGCCGGTCGGGATGCTGGGGAAGTTCAACTCCATTAAACGAAGCGACAGCTGATCGATCGTTTTCGCACTTACATTCGAAACCTCGATGCTCATTTTGAGTCTATCGCCTTGTTTACCGTACACGCACGAGACGCGCCCCCACGGATAACTGAGGTCGATCGTGTCAGGCCTTTTATTCGGCGTCGCGACTCCTGCTGAAGAAAAAGGAAGAACTGCGTCGAGCACAGCGCGAAAAGCAGATTTCTGCGGCTGGAACTCCCCGCTTGCGGGCGACACGAGAAGCGATTGTCCATTGAACGAGAGTGAATCGAGGCCGCGAGCGCCCACGACGAAATTCAAGCCTTGTTTTGGCGCGGGGGATTGCAGAACCGCTGGGCTCGGAGTTCGATTCCGCTGTGGCTCTGCCCTGATCAGACTCGCACCCGCCAAAACGGTCGCAGCAGAAATTGCGAGGAAAAGACGAATGAATGAGCCTCGTGCAATTCGTCTCATAAATGTCATTCTGATCCCGCGGGCGCGGGAGAAGAATCTCGGATTATTTTTGATTCCCAAGCGTAATAGACAGAGATGTTTCGCTTCGCTCAACATGACAGCGCTATTTCGCCGTCGTCTGCGCGTGCTCAGTCCGGAACGGCAGGATTCGCTTTACCTCTGAACTCGTAAACGAAGGTTGCTGCCTCACACAGCCATTCGAGTCGCTGCTCAGGAGTCAGCCGATAGAATTCGGTGTGGCCGTCGAAATCCTCGGGCGTGCACTGAGCCAGGGCGCGCTCGAACTCTTCAGACGGCTTGACTTCAGTCTTTGGATTTTTCATGTCGCCTCTGCAATTTCTCGAGTTCTTTAATGTCGATCAAATCTTGTCGCGCAACGGAGTAATCGCGCGTTTTGTCTCAAGAAGCTTGCCTATTCCTATAATCTTAATCGGCCGATCTTCTATTACAATCTTCCGAGCTCCGCGACTTAACTCTTCAAACGAAAGATTACCCTGCAAAAATATGTCGACATGTCGCAATGGCCGATCGAAATCCACAAAAGAAAAGACCAACGCCCCTTTTTCCGCGATCATGCGTTGCACGGCCTCACGGCTCATCAGATCACGCGCCGGAACAGGCACTCGAGGTTGCAGCCCGAGATTGCGCATAACTTGTAGAAAGTTCTCGACGTTTACCGGATCCATATCCAGCGCAAGATCGATATCGAGTGTCACCCGCTCAACCCCGTGAAGAACCGCCGCAACGCCTCCGCCGACGACGAATCCCACCTGCGCATCCGTGAGCGCAAAGAGAATTTCGTTAATGTGGTTGCTCATTCAATCGTCCTCTGATTCGAATTAAGCGACATCTTATCTAACCTCTTACTTCTTACCTCTTACTTCTCGCTTTTGGCCGCTGGCCGCATCGGTGGGAGCTTCCCTCCATATTTCCAAATCAACCACGGCAGTTCAAATCCATGAATCAAACGGGGAATGAAACGGCGAGGCTGAGTGATCAATCGGAAAAACCAACCAAGAAAAACGCGGTCTGCCCAATCGGGAATTGCACGTTGATCGCCCGTGAGGAAACCGAGCGCGGCTCCGGTGCAATGGATGGCCGGTCGATACGACAAATTTTCGCGCAAATAATAACCGAGTTTTTCCTGTGCGCCGCTGCCGATCGCGATGATCACATGCGCAGGGCGACGCTGTTCAAGCAACCCGAGAAGAGTTCGATCATTGACTTCCAAGCCATATCCCGGCGCGACGTAACAATTCTGGGTGACGATTGGAAACGGTTCACGGCGCGACCACTCGAATAATTTTCGCCGCGCGCGTTCGCTGGGAAGTACCCAGAAAACTTCTCCGGCCCCTTCCCGTTTCAGCTTGCTCAGCAAATGCTTCAGATATTTCAGCCCGGAAATGCGGTCAATCTTCCCGCGCCGCAACAAGCGCCACAGCAGAACCATCAAACCGCTGTCGGCAATCGCCAGATCAGCCGCAAGCACAGCGCGCCGATATATCTCCTCTTGGCGCA
>DATFXC010000222.1:0-5235 GCA_035258625.1 Candidatus Udaeobacter sp.
AACGGCGATGGAAACTGGAACAGTTCCTGGCGATCTGCGCGGTGAGCTTAATCGTTCCGTCAGCACTGGCGCTCCATAGTTTTTGGGCGAGCAGCCGTGTCCATGGCTACAATACGGAAAAACACTGGCTGACGAAAGGTGAGGCACCCGATATGGATTACGGCGACTTGTTCTCCATCAAAGCCAAAGACATCGAGCTTTTTCGCGCGCCTGAGTATTTCAGGAACGGGATTCGCGCACCGCACCGGCACAGTTACCTTGGATTAGTCCACCTCGGTGTATTCACAGACTCGATGAATCTATTTCAGTTGCCACCCGCCGGCAAGGATCTCAGAGAGGTTTGGGTTCCCGACGATAAAACGCGGCGACCTTGGAAAATTCCGTTAATGCAGGCTTCGATGATTTTGGGAATGCTGTGGACGATCTTGGGGTTAATCGCCGCGCCATGGAGGCTTGTCTGCGCTTTTCGCGGTCTTCTCGGCGAAGGGCTGGAGCGGGAGGATGTTGTTGCCATCCTCGGCGCGGCTTTCTTCCTGCTGATGTTCCTTCCGATCCCGTTCGTTAGCCGCGGTGCCCTCTTCGGCTACTGGACACCGAGGCTCATCCTTCCGTCGTTGCTTTTCTTTTCCCTGGCTGCATTTCTATTCATCGACCGGAAAATCGCGCGGGTGTCCAAACGAATCGCAGGTATATTTTTCATTCTGGTTTTAGTCCAAAGCCTCATCGAAGCTGGTATGCTCGCTTGACAGGAAATCAGCGCATACCCGCGATATCACCCCCCAGAATAGCTGCGTCTCGGCCGGCAGGTTTGGATCTGACGCGAGGCAGAAGGCGGTGGCGAGCAGATTGGTAATGATAGAAATCCCCGACTAGTCCAATTAGGAGATAACGTATCCTATGCACGTCCATTCCGCCCACCGTTAGGAACGTGAAGAAACAAAAATCAGAAACGGGTAAAGCTCAGCGGTATAACGTTGGGCGAGAGCAAAAGTGACGAGAGAATGCAAACGAATGGGCTAACAGCGCAATTGCCATTGCGCGCTGAAAAGTCCGTTCATAGCGATCGGAGGAAGCAGGCGATTCGCAAGATCGCGCCGAACCAGTGGGCGAGCCGAGCGCGAACCCAATCAGACATGTATTGCCGAGGCAATTACGCGCGCGAGGAAAGCAGGGACGACCTCAACGCCATGCGCAGCAAGCCGGCAAAGCCCCAGAGGGCGATCACGCCGGCACAAAATCCTGAAATTCGCGACCATTTCCCGTGCTCGGCTGGATAAATGAAATTTAGCGGAATATGAACGCGGGGAATGGTCCGAAATATCCTAACGTGACCGTTCACGATCATTGCTTCATGTCCGATTCGCTTCCGCATCGACGTCCACATTGCCCCGCAGAAAATGTTCTGCCTGCGAATCGTATGCTCCGCCGAGCGCCCCTTTGACAAAAATCTGCAGACCACCTGTCGTGGCGAAGAACCAAAGAACAAGGGCTCAACAAGAGCGTGAGCGGCGGAATCCGGGGAGCGGCGGAGGACCTCAGAAGAAGCTGGCTATTTTCTAAAGTCGAGCGCTCCTTTTTTGAGAGCGTATGCGTACCCGACCATCAGGATGGTAATGAAGCTGAGCATGCTCCAAAAGATCGTGCTGCCTTGTTTGATCGCGTCACGATACACGACGGCCCACGGGTACATAAATACGATCTCCAGGTCGAACAGAATGAAAAGCATTGCCACGAGATAAAACTTAACACTAAAGCGCGGCTGCCGTTCACCCTGCGGAATCATTCCGCATTCGTAGGCCGTGTCTTTAGCTGGAGTGCGTCGTCCGCGTTTACCTACCAGGATGCTAACGAGCAGCGCGGAAACTGCGAACAGAGCGACTACAATGATTTGCAGGAGGACCGGCAAATAGTCGCGCAGCATCCGGAAATCTAGCCTGAAGCCAATTCGTCGTGACGGTGCCGGTTTACTTCACCCCGGCCAGATGACCATTCTGCTGGGCAATTGCCTGGGCCAAAGCCGACGGCAAGCCTTTATATTTCTTGCCATTCTTCCTCACCGCACCACGCGCCACGAGGTTTTGCAATTTCTCGTAGGCTCGCAGCCGCAGCATTTCCTCGCCGCCGCTGGCAGCATTTCGAGCCCGAAGATTCTCGTGCACGATGTCGAACAGCTGCTTAAACTCAAACGAAGAACGCCGAGAGAGGACAGCAACCAACTCCTCAGTTACCAGATCAGGAACACGACGGGAGAATGCATTTTTCTTTAGAATAGCCATAAGGGCCAAAAACATAACAGGTTTTTGACAATTTGCAGCAGTTTTCTTCGTCATTAGCTGGAAAGTCAAACAGTGCCGAACCGTGCCGGAATGGCGCAGGTGCACGCGAACGGTGCCTCTGTAACATCTATGGCGTGGGCGACGGACTCGGCGTCGGCAGCAGGGCTGTAGGAGGAGCGATCCAACTAGTTTGTCGCCCAGCCGCCCCGAAGCTGCTCAGAATGGCAACGGCGATTCCCAACTGGTCCAGCGTGATGGGTCCGATTGACTCAGCTACGTAACCGTCGCCATCATATGTTTGCGAAGAGACAATAGGGCTCAGATGTTTCACGACGGTTTCCGCCGGCGGAAGTTTGCTAGGATCAATCGAGCCACCGACTGCCGGTACGAACGCCGCAGCCATTAACAACATTGGCCGCAGCGAAGCGTCCAGCCGCGAATACAATAGCGCCGTGTCGATGTAGGCAAAAAAATTCGTGGGTGCCGGTAGCAAACGGGCAGCTACCTTGTAAGTTTGGGACTCCGATAGTTCGAACGAAGCGCCGGCGCTGCGTTTTATCGCCTCTTCCACCGAGACCGGATTCAAACCAGCGATTAGAATCCGATCGGACAAAGCGATTGTAGGAGTGATCGCGACAAAACTGGCGGCAGATTGCTTTGAAAAATAGAGGACCCCTTCTTTCTCCGTTTGTGTCCAAGCAGTGTCTTCATCGGCATGTAAAAGAGCTTCCACGATCTTTCCAGCTTTGGTTGTGTCCATTACTGGCAGAGTCACAAGCAATGATGGCCAGTGGGCACTCGGAGGCCAATCCGCCAACGATCCGAGTTCGATGCCAAACGCCTCTTTCCAATCGGTCGCGGTAATGCCGCTATCACTAAGGGCCTGAAAAATCTTTGTCCCTGCAAATGCCGCTGCTTGGTTAAGAGTGTCCATCTTCTCCCCAAGATTGAGTAGCATCGCAAGGTAAAGAAATGTCTCTTTCGTTCCGAGGGAAACCGAGGAACGGGTGAGCGTTGTGTCCTGCTCCAGCTTCGGCATGCTCAAGAAAAACACGTCGTGTATTTTTCCGTTGTCGAAGCGCATCGAGCCGGCGATGCAGCGCATTTTTTCAATCATCGTGCCCTCGCCGGGAGCTGGAGTTGATCCGACAGCAGCACGCAACGCTGCAAGTCGCTGCGAAAATGTCTTCGGTTGCAGATAAAAGAATGCTACGTAGTTGGAGGGCCGATGGGAAATGGCTGCACGATAGGCATCGTCATTCTCGAGTCTGTTATCCGAACTTTTCCCGCGGTGATCCGCGTGATCGAGCAGTGCCTGTAGTTCTGGCACATCCGTTGCCGCGAAAAACCATGGAGGATCATAAGCCGTCGCGAGAGTGAACGGCGCCGATTTAGCCACGTCGATCTCGTGGCCCTGGTATTGCACTTTCTCGCGCTTCAGGCTTGGATTTTGCCCCGTCAAAACCGAGCGCCATTTGTCAATGATCCGCTTCGCCGCTTCCTCGCTCCCGCGAAAACGGAAGCCGCCCACAAGCTTTGGATTGTTATTGTCGATAGAGGTCAAGGCGATGAAGGCGTTTTTCGGTGCGAGTTGTTCGATTTCCCGCAGTGTTTGAGAAGCCGCATCGGTTTTTGGCACGTTGCTCAGCGGTTTACGCAAGAAATCCTGGACAGCAGGTTCGCTGTACAGCTGATAAACGTCGCAATGCTGCCACTCCTCGCGCGCGCGATTGTAATCCGGCATGTGCGCCACAAAAATTGTTTCGCGGGGCAAAAGTGCGGCCACCGAAGCGCTTGAGAGTTGTTGGGAAAAATTCCAATAGTACCAACCAGCGAATGCAGCGATGGCCAGGGCAAGTATCAGCAACAGGATTCGCTTCATAAGTGTCGTGGCGTCAGAAATGTGGATGCTGGATACTCGATGCTGGATAGGCGTTCAACCCAAAATCAGGAACCTACAGTCCGGAGTCAGTAGCAGATGCGGCTACGCCCGCGGGTGAAATTGCCGGTGCACAGCCTTGAGCCGTTGTTGATCGACGTGGGTGTAGACTTGTGTCGTCGAAATATCCGCGTGGCCCAGCATCTCCTGGATGATTCGCAGATCCGCGCCGTTCCCGAGCAGATGCGTTGCGAAGCTGTGCCGCAGAAGGTGAGGATACACGTTCTTTTCCACTCCAGCGCGCTGCGCATGCTTTTTAACAATCTGCCAGATGCGCGCTGTCGTTAATTTCGTGCCGCGCTCAGACAGAAAGATTTCGCTACCACTGCGCGGTTTCACAAATTTTGGCCGCTCGGCAGAGACATACGCTGTCACAGCTTCGCACGCTTTGCGGCCAACGGGCACCAGACGGGTCTTGTTTCCTTTGCCGGTCACCCGCACAACACGCTCTTCGGAATTGAAATTCTCCAGTCGCGCATTTGCCAACTCGGAGATACGCAGCCCGCTTGCGTAAAGAAGCTCCATCATCGCCCGATCGCGCAACCCGTGAGGAGCTTTCGCGTCGATCTTTTCCAGCAACTGCTCCACTTGCAGTTCATTCAGTGTTTCAGGGAGATAACGTTCTATCCGCGGCAGCGCCAACGCCTCGGCCGGATCGCGTTGCACGATGCCTTTGGCGGTGAGAAAGCGAAAAAAAATCTTTAGCGCAACCACGATGAGCTTGATCGAAGACGCTGAAAGACCTGCGCGTTTGCGATCCGCAAGATATTCGCTCATCACCGCCAGAGTCACACCGCGCGCTTGCGTGATCTTTTTCTTCGCAGTGCACCACTGCGCGAATTCGCTCAGTGACCTTTGAGTGGAAAGCTGATAGTTCTCAGAAAGACCGCGCTCGACCGCAAGAAAGCGGATGAACGAGTCGATTGCTTGCTCCACTGAGGAAACTGTAGCGGCAGGCGTGTCGCCTGCCAAATCCCACGACTGCAGCCGACACGGCGGCCTCTACAAAGCAGCCCAACC
>DATFXC010000223.1:0-7933 GCA_035258625.1 Candidatus Udaeobacter sp.
ATATTAAACTGCTGCACGACGGCGGTTCTCCAATTAACGATGTCGATTTTGCGGAGAGCGACCTCCGGATCGCTTCTCGCCATTTGCTCCAGGCTCGGCGAGAGCTGCCTGCATGGGCCGCACCAGTCCGCGTAAAAATCGACCACGGTAACACTGCCGAACGCCAGATGTTGATTGATGTCCACCTGTGTTCCGTGCGAAATCACTTCGACCGATTGGCCGCGACGCGCAGCGGCCGTCCCCGCCTGATTTACTGTTTGTTGGGCAGAATAGGCGGAGGCAATGGCCGCATTGTAATGAAAACGGTCCTGAACGTCCTTGGGTAACTCGAGGAAGTAAACTTTCGAGATTCCTGATTTGCTTTTTAGTACAATCCCGTCGGGTTCGACGCGGCTGACCGTGACGTTCTTGTATTCTTTCCCGCTAACCAGTTTGAAATCGTCAGCGAAGGTGACTGTCGTGAAACACAGAAGAAAAAAGCCGACAACCTTCATCTTTCAAATCTACCTGAGGATTTCTTGAGGGATCACGTCGTTCGACACAAGATTTTTCTTGGTTGCACTATCAGAACGGGTTAATTAAAGGCTCGGCTGTTGGCAGAAATATGATGATTGTTGTCATTGCTGCCATGAACCTGTCATCCGAACATGACACCATGAATGCACAATCAAGTACGAGAAATAGAATAGAGTTCGTTTACCAGGTAGCACGATTCGGCTTCCTGCTCGCGCTGGGTCTGTTAGCGGTCAGAGCATTTTTCGCGACAGCAGCTCCGGTCACAAGCAACGACCATTCGAATCGGAACGCAGTCGCGACCGAAACAATTTCGCTGAAGCCGCCGGCCCAGGGCCAGATTCCGGTCGCCTTTCTGATTTCCGACGGTGCGGTCGTGATCGATTTTTGCGGGCCGTGGGAAGTTTTCCAGGACGTCATGATCCCGGGTAGCAAAGAAATGCCGTTCCGTCTGTACACGGTGGCCGAAACGAAGAAACCGATCCGCACCAGCGGCGGGATGCAGATTGTTCCCGATTACACGATCCAAAACGCTCCACCGCCGAAGGTCATCGTCATTCCCGCGCAAAGTGCACCGAGCGCGGCGGTATTGGAATGGATCAGGAAATCTTCGAAAACCACTGATGTCACCATGTCGGTTTGCACAGGCGCATTCGTTCTGGCGAAAAGCGGACTGCTGAACGGCAAATCCGCAACCACCTATCACGGGGCGTTTGAACGTTTCGCCATGCAATTTCCGGACGTTCAACTCAAGCGCGGTGCGCGCTTCGTCGAGAACGGAAATCTCGCAACCGCTGGCGGTCTTTCTTCCGGGATTGATCTCGCGCTCCGTGTGGCCGAACGCTATTACGGTCGCGAGGTTGCCAAGAAGACCGCTTACGACATGGAATATCAGGGAGAAGGCTGGATGAATCCGGATTCAAATCAGACTTACGCCACGTCACCCGTCTCCACTTCCGAGCACCCGCTTTGCGTCGTGTGCGGAATGGACGTCGATCCAAAGGTCGCGCCGAAATCTGTCTTCAAGGGCGCGACTTATTATTTCTGCTCGGAAGACGACAAGAAAACTTTCGACGCGGCGCCGGATAAATTTGTCACTGCCGTTGCGCCCCAGCCAGCAGCAGCCGGCTCCTCCAATTGAAATCGAAACGCGCACTTAGCAACAACACACCGCCATTGGAACCGAGCACACGCCGGGTTGTGTTCGTCGCCGGCCCCGGCGTCGAAATTCTCGACCTCGTCGGGCCGCTTCAAGTCTTCGCACGCGCGTCGGAAATGCACGCCAGGGAGAATCCTGGATCGCCTCCGATTTATTCCGTCGAAGTGGCCACCGTTGCTTCGCGTCGATCGCTGATTGCCAACTGCAGTCTGCGCATCATCGCGGATAAAACGTTTCGCGAACTGCGCGGAAAGATCGATACGCTGCTCGTGGCCGGCGGCGACGCGATCGAGCAGAATGAGATTAATCCGGACGCGGTGCGCTGGTTAAAAAGAATTTCCCCACGAATCCGGCGAGTCGGCTCGGTCTGCACTGGTGCAATGCTCCTGGCCCGCGCCGGTTTGCTCGACGGTCGTCGCGCCACGACTCATTGGAACTGGTGTCAGACCTTGATCAAACGCGCGCCGCGCGCGGACGTCGATCCCGATCCAATATTTGTCCGTGACGAAAACGTTTATACCTCCGCCGGGGTTACAGCCGGAATGGATCTGGCGTTGGCACTGGTCGAGGAAGACCACGGTTCACGACTCGCCCTGCAGGTTGCTCGCAACCTGGTGCTCTATTTGCGCCGACCCGGCGGCCAATCGCAGTTCAGCGCTGCGTTATCACTGCAACTAACGGATCGAAAACCGTTGCGCGAATTGGAAACATGGGTGCTTGGTAACCTGTACAAACTGCTCACCGTGCCGGTGCTGGCCGAACGCGTAGCGATGAGTCCGTGCAATTTTGCGCGCGTCTTCACCAAAGAAATGAAAACTACGCCGGCAAAATTTGTCGAGCGCCTGCGCGTCGAAGCAGCTCGGCGTCGGTTGGAGGAAAGCCACAACAGCATGGAAATGATCGCAGGGGAATGCGGCTTCGGAAACGTCAACTCGATGCGCAACGTCTTTCAGCGGACCTTGAAAATCGCACCTGGCCAATACCGTCGGCCCTTTCGCCACGTGAAACACCCGCCAAAAATAAAATCAAAGGGGAACCCGCTAATCTGAATCCACGGTCAGCTCTCGTTGCATCTACAAAACAGAGATGCAAGATGTTGCAATCAGCTCCCAGACTTCGTCGAGGAGTTTCGTTCTGATCGCTGGCCCGCTCCTTTATTGCGGCGCGTTCGCGATTCTTTTGGGCAACAAAAACTTCGAGGCGGCCGGGGCAGTCGTTGTGCTCGTCGTTTTCGGAATTGTGTTGCCGCTCATCGCCTGGGTTGCGACTCGCCATGCTATTCCGCTCTCGATTTCTAGTCAGTCGGGAACGCCCGAATTGATTCTGCTTATCGCATATGTGGTTGCGGTGTCGCTTTACCTGATCGGCGGCCCGCAGTGGATTGACCAACATTTACCGAGAGAATGGACTGAGTCTCAGCAGATTAAATCCGTCATTACCTTGGCGAAGAAGCTGTTCGTCTTCGTTGCAATTCCGTTTGCGATCTTTCGATTCTGCTTCGGTTATCGACTTCGCGACTTCGGAATTCAGCGACGGGGCTTGCGTGCGCTCTGCGGAGGTCATCTGCCTGTCGTTCTTGCGGTGGGCGGAGCTTTCCTTGCTTTTCAATATTTCGTGAGCAACGGCGGCGCCGCGTTTCGGCGTGAACACTTTACCGCCTTTCAAATGCTTGTTGGTTTACCGTCTTGTTTCATTTGGCTTTTGCTTGAGGTGGGATTAGTCGAAGAGTTTTTCTTTCGTGCTTTGGTTCAGTCGCAACTCGCCGCCGCGTTCAAATCCGAGGTAAGCGGCATCGTGCTCATGTCCCTCATTTTTGGTTTGGCGCACGCTCCCGGCTTTATCTTTCGCTACGCTGGCGAACTGGAAGGACTCGGCCCGCATCCAAGTGCACTCGACGCCGTTGCCTACTCGATTGTCGTCCTGGCTGTGAGCGGAATTGCCTTCGGCATAATCTGGGCGCGAACAAAAAATCTGTTCGCGCTCATGATCATCCACGCTACCGGCGATCTTCTGCCGAATTTCGGCAGCTTCATACACGCGTGGTTTTGATTGGGGACTAGCGGTCTAGAATCGAATCCAAAGGAAGATCTGGATCGAGATGATTGGAAGTGAGCCAGTCGCGATTGAAGAGGGTTGATTGATATTTCTGACCCGAGTCGCAAAGAATCGTAACGATCGTTCGCCCCGGGCCAGCTTCTCTGGCGAACCGCACGGCGCCGGCAACGTTAATGCCGCTTGATAAACCGAGAAACAAACCTTCTTCACGCAGAAGCTGGTAAACAATTGTTAGGCCGGTCTGATCCGGAATGCGATAAGCGCGATCGACCTTGATGCCTTCGATATTTTTTGTAACGCGGCCTTGTCCTATTCCTTCCGCAATAGAATCACCGTCGTTCGTGTCCAGATTGCCATTGGTAAACCAGGACCACATCGCCGCGCCATACGGATCAGCGCACACGATTTGAATGTTTGGATTCTGCTCTTTGAGATACGTGCTCACGCCGGAGAGCGTGCCGCCGGTGCCCACGGCTGCGACAAACGCCGTGATCTTCCCTTCGGTCTGTTTCCAGATTTCGGGGCCGGTGCTGCGATAATGCGCGTCGCGATTAGCGGTGTTATCGAACTGGTTTGCCCAAAACCAGTCGCGCTCCTCCGCAAGGCGACGCGCGATATGATTGTAATTTTCCGGGTCTTTGTATGGCTTTTCCGGCACCGCCTTTACCTTTGCGCCGAGCGTGCGGAGTAATTGCATTTTCTCCGGCGACTGATTATTCGGAATCACAATAACCGTGCGATACCCCCTCGCCCGCCCGATCACGACAAGCCCGATCCCGGTGTTACCAGCAGTTCCCTCAACGATCGTTGCGCCTGACTTAAGCCGGCCCGCTTTCTCCGCGTCAGTGATGATTCCGTAAGCGGCCCGATCTTTTACCGAGCCGGCCGGATTCATGAATTCCGCTTTTCCCAGAATCTCGCAACCCGTCAGTTCGGACACCCGTCGCAGTCGAATCAACGGCGTGTTCCCAACGTATCCATCAACACCCGAGTATTTCGCAGTCATGTGACTTGAATCTCTTCTCGCCGCTTTCTCGTTGCAAATGTTCGGTCTTCGCTGTCGAGAGATTTATCCGTGATGTCGACGGACTTGTTCGCGCGGGCGTTAAGTTATGCGCTTATCGCAGTGGTGACACCACGTAGACGTGATCGAGCATCTTCACGAATAAGGTATTGGCGGTCTGCTGGCCGTCGAGTGATACAGTCAGATTGCTCCAGATGATGAGCGTTAGCTGGTTGGTTGGGTCGTAGCTGATTTTCGAGTTGAAGCCGGGCATCTCGCCGCCGTGAAAATAAATCGTGTTCGGTCCCCAGCTAAATTGACTGATGCCGTAGCCGTACTTTTGGCCCTGGGGCTTGCTCGCCACCTCGGGCTGCACGCTATCGAGCCACCGGCGCTGATAGTCGGCGTTGAGCACTTTGCCACCCACCAGTGCCTGAATCCAGATGGCGAGATCGTTGGCAGTCGAGATGACGCCCCCGGCCGCGGTGGCGTAGGAAGAGTTCTGGGCTGTGCAGTCGTCGGGCTTGAGCGTTCCGGCGCTGACCGCGGCTTGGATTTCGGGCGGGTACGGCTTGTCCGTCAGGTTACGGAATGAGCAGCCGCCGTACAAGTAGCCGTGGGAGTAGGGATCGGGGAGGGTGTTCGAAATAGTGGCCGGTAACAGGGTGTTCTTCAGGCCGAGCGGTCGGAATAAACGGTCCTGGAAACAACTGGCCAGCGGCTTCCCCTCGATTTTCTCCGCAATGAGGCCAAGCAGCGCATAGTTGGTGTTGGAGTAGCGGAAATCCGTACCAGGTGGGAAGTAGGGCGGGTGCTTGAAAGCGATCGCCAGCACTTCGGCTGGGGACCAAACCTTGGTCGGGTCACGCTCGAGGATCGCCCAGAACTCAGGGTCATCGTCGTACGTGTAAAGGCCACTGCGCATGTTCAACAGTTCAGTGATGGTAATCTTGTCGCCGTCGGGCACGCCCGGGACGTACTTCGAGACTGGATCGTCGAGACTAACCTTGTTTTCCTGAGCGAGCAGCACGATCACCGCTGCCGTCATCGTCTTGGTATTCGAGGCGATCCGGAAATGAGTGTCGGCGCGGGGTGGGCTTGTAGCGCCTAGTAACGTGGTGCCGTAGCTGACCGTGAACTCACCCTGGGGTGTGCGCAAGAGAACGAGGGCTCCGGGGATCGGGAGTTCCCTGGCGCTCGTGTCCACCATGGTCTGCAGCGCAGCCTGGTCGATTTGCTTGAGTGCCGACGGTCGTTGTCTTGTGCACGATGACGAGAGTCCTATCACGCATGCGAGGGCAGCGCCCGTCATAAGAGCGACAGTACGGATTTTGAGTTTGGTTTTCATTTTACACAAAATTCTTCCGCACTTTTTATTACGCCCCCCGATGCTCCCGGCCCAAATTGTTAAGCCACTTCTCAGTTTTCGATAGTCAGTTTTTTGTGGCCCGAGGAACGCGCCCATGACAGTACCGATCTGCCGATCCGCAGCCAGGCCAGAAAATAATTAGAAAAACCGGCCCCACTTATTTTTCATCCCAAGCAAGGCCTTCGGTCATCATCTTCACCTCGCTCCCGCCGCTCTCCGGTTTCACGAAGATTGTGAGCGCAGCGTCGCCCCGTTTGCGTTTCAGTATTGCAGAGACCGGCGTGATTAGATCGCTGCCGTCCTTGGTCCACCCCTGGGCTTTGAGGTTCGCCGACAATTCGGCACAGACGCTCTTCACGTTGCCCTTGCTCTTAAATCCAAGTTGTTCAACAAGCGTTTTGTAATCGATGTCGGATGCATCTTTTGTTAGCGCCAGATCCTTCGCGTTTAGTTGATCCTTCGCCGGCTTCGGCGCACGCTTTTCGCTGAGCTCAGTCGTTGGCTCGGTGGTTGCCGGCTTCTCCGGTGTGTTCTCTTCATTCTCTGTCGAAGCCGCGGGCTGAAATTCTTTAGGGATCTCTCCAAGCGGCGCGACAAACTGCACATTCACCCCCCACGCCTCGCCGAACACTTCAGCCTCGCCATCGGTAGTCAGTTCTCCCTTCACCTGACCGTCCCCATATTCGAAGTCGTTTGTCTTGATCGTGCCGATCGAGCTAAAGTTCTTGTGCTTGAGCGAGCTGTGCGCCACCTCGCACCCAAAGATGTCGCCGTCTTCGTGGAGCGAGACGACTAATGCGCTGCCGAACTTACCGAACCCGGCGTTGAAGTCGGGCTTCTTATCTTTCGAATGATCCTTCTCGGTGAACACCAGCACCATCGACGGCTTATCGCCAAAGGGCTCGCGCCAATGTGCCGACACGTAAGCCAACTTCGCCTCCTTGCCGTTACCTTTGAATTCGCCCGTCACCGTAGGCTTCACGTTGGCGGCTGGGCCCGGTTTTTTGGAAGGCGGCAACGATTCGCCAACTCGGAGCAACCGCACATCGAAACGAACATCCAAGCCCGATGGAAACATTCCCTCGGTTTCATTCGGCTGGCTGGCTTTGCCAATCACCCGGCCATCCTGCAGTTTTAGTTCCCCAGTCGCATTACTGCTATGCCTACCAAGGGATATGTCGCTGGCACCGGCGCCCCAGCCCTTGAATTCCCCTGCCTTCGTGAACTCCAGCTTGACGTAAGGCTTTCTAAAATCAGGAATCTCACCGGCTTTTTCCGATTTCCTCGCCAAGTTTAGCTTCTCGCTTGAAATTGTTGGACCGCTCAGGACCACCGCAATTCCTTCTTCTCCATCAACCGTGGTCTCATAGGCCACAGCGTTTTTTAGCGGATAGTTTTTGCCCTTAAGCGTCAGTGTCCCCTGGCCAACATTTGCTGGCTTGGCCCCCTCTTGCGCAACGAGCGTTGCCGAACCGCCGATGACGGCGATCCCCAATAAACTCATTAATTTTTTAGCCATAATAGATGCTTTTCTTGCACGAGCAGATCCATCAAAGCGCTTTTGATGCTCGTCATTTCAGCAGCATAACGATTAAGCGCCAAGCAGGATTGCATCGAGTTTTCGGGCGCTCAGACGTTGCCCACAACGTCATCAAACCACCAGCCGAATGCATTAGACGCGTTATCGTTCGGCCATGATAATGCGCGACCGTGTTGAAAACATTCTTCCAGTTTCTTGTGGTTAGTCTCGGCAGCATGTTGATGCCGGTTGTCTGTGTTGCTGAAAGCTTCACTATCGAGCAAGTGCTGAGTGCGCCATTTCCCTACGGCCTCA
>DATFXC010000224.1:0-6584 GCA_035258625.1 Candidatus Udaeobacter sp.
CTGTTAGAAGCGAACTTTGGCAACGGATACGACGTCGCGACCTTAGGCCACATTTTGCACAGCGAAGGCGAAGAGCGCAGTCGTCAATTGCTCAAGAGAACTTTTCGGGCGTTAAAATCAGGCGGCACAATCGCCATTGCAGAATGGCTGGTGAATGACGACCGCACAAAACCCCTCCCTTCGCTGATGTTTTCCGTGCAAATGCTCGTCAACACCGAAAAAGGCGACACGTTCAGCTTTAACGAAATCAGAAAGTGGCTGGAGGACGCCGGCTTCAAAAAAGTGCGGAAACTCGAAGCGCCCGGGCCATCGCCGCTCATTCTGGCAACAAAACCGTAGTAGTGGCGTACGAATCTGCTTCTCATCCACGCGTCGAAGTGTTTTGATTCGCGAGATGAAAAAAACGAAAATGAAGTCGCGCTCAGAAACAAAGCCCCGGCCTGCGGCGAAAAATTCTGAGCAAAACGTGCCCTACCGTAAGCCGGCGCTACGCAGCGAAGCATTCGCCAGGGCGCTGATCGATGCAAAAGCGTGTCTTAACGATTCTGAAACTCTCCTGGCACTTTTCAACGACGCAGCGAAAAAGGCAGCGGCAGTGCCGAGAGACCCATTCAAAGAATACTGGCCTTATCTGCAAACCATGCTGCGCTTGATCCGCGCACATCATCGCGGCGAATATGATCAAGTCCCCGGGAACGCGCTTCTGTGGATCGTTGCTGCTCTCAATTACCTTGTCGATCCGTTCGATCTCATTCCGGACGCAACGCCGGTGCTCGGCTTTATCGACGACGCAACCGTAATCGAGTTTGTCACCGATAAAACCCGCCAGACGCTGGACGATTTCATGATGTGGGAAACCACACCGCGATAGTTTAAACCATTAGCAGCGCTGGGTTTTCCAGTAGGTGACGCAGTTCCTTGAGATATTCCGCGCCGAGCGCGCCGTCGATGACGCGATGGTCGCAGCTCATCGTGATGGACATTCGATGGCCGACCACAATTTGGTCGCAGTCATCGATCACGGGAACTTTTGTGATCTTGCCCACCGCGAGAATGAACCCTTGGGGCGGATTAATGACAGCAGAGAAACTGTCGATGCCCATTCCCCCGAGATTTGAGACGGTGAATGTTCCGCCCTGAAACTCTTCCGGTTTCATCCGCTTGTTGCGGGCGCGATGCGCCAGATCCTTGGCCAACGCGCTGATGTCGCGCAGGGATTTGTCTTGCGCCGCGCGAATCACCGGCGTCAGCAGTCCCTCCTCAATCGCCACAGCCACGCCCAAGTCAACGTCGGCGTACTGCACGATCGCGTCGCCGTCGAAGGAGGCATTCACGCGCGGCACCTTTACCGCAGCCATCACCGCCGCTTTCAAAAGGAAATCATTTACCGTGATCTTCGCGGCGTCCTCGCCTTCGCCCGCGGATTTCAATTCTTCTCGCGCTTCCATCAGCGGGCCCGCATTCACTTCAATTGTAAGATAAAAATGTGGAACCGGGCCGAGGCTTTCAACCAGCCGCTGCGCAATGATTTTGCGCATCCCAGAAAGTTGAATACGCGCGGATGCTTGAGCCGGGACGCCCTCGTCCCGATCACGTCCGGCGCGGGGGCGCGCCGGCTCCACGGTTTTGGTTTTCGCCGCTACGCGCACATCGGTTTCGGTGACGCGCCCCTCCGGTCCCGTCCCTTGCACGGTGGAAAGATCAATGCCGAGTTCAGCTGCGACCCGGCGGGCCACAGGTGATGCTTTCACGCGGGGTTGTTCAGGTTTTTCTTCGCTCGGCTGAGGTTTTTGCTGCGTCCCTTCAGCCGGGGCGACTGACGCAGCCGCCCCTACATCTTCTTGCTGCGGCGGCGCGCTTTCCTTTTGTTCCGCCTTTGCTGGCGCAGGTTTTCCAGTCTCAGCTTGGGGATGTTTTTCTTTCTGCTCTACCGGCTTCGGCTCCTGCTTTTTCTGTTCGGGGGCCTCTTGCTTCGGCGCTTCCTCGCCTTCCCCGCGGATGAACGCAATTTTATCGCCCACGTTCACCTTGCCACCTTCCTGAACATAAATTTCGGTGAGCGTCCCGTCCTCGGGCGACTCCCACTCCATGGTCGCCTTGTCTGTCTCAATCTCGGCCAGCACTTGCCCAGCCGACACTTGGTCCCCCTTCTTCCTTTTCCACGTGACGAGGGTGCCCTCGGTCATCGTGTCGCTCAGTTTGGGCATGTGGATTTCAGGCATAACGATTGATGAAGCTTTTCACGCGTAGCAGACCTGTTTCACCGCAGCGACGAGTTTTTCGGCGTTCGGTAGGACGGCGTGCTCCAAGTCTTCATTGTAGGGCATCGGGACATCTTCCTGTGATACGCGGATGATCGGCGCGTCCAGCTCATCAAAAATGTTTTTTTGAATTCGGTAGCAAATTTCTGCGCCGACACCGCAGAACGGATGGTCTTGTTCAACAATCACCACGCGATGCGTCTTTGCGATGGAATCGAAAATCGCCTTCTCATCGAGCGGCTTGATCGAACGCAGATCAACAATCTCGGCGGAGATATCTTCCTCTTCCAATTGCGCCGCGACCTTGAGCGCGATCGGGACAGTCTGCGCGTAACAGACGACCGTGACATCGCTGCCTTCGCGCTTCACGTCAGCTTTGCCCAGTGGGATGAGCAGCTCCTCATCGGGCGGCTCCACCATTCCTTTCGAACTGTAAAGGAGTTCCGCTTCGAGTACCAGTACTGGGTTATCGTCACGCACCGCGGTTTTCAACAATCCCTTTGCATCGCGTGGCGTCGCGGGAGTGCAAACTTTCAGACCGGGTA
Source organism: Candidatus Udaeobacter sp. (assembly GCA_035258625.1). Classification (GTDB taxonomy): domain Bacteria; phylum Verrucomicrobiota; class Verrucomicrobiia; order Chthoniobacterales; family UBA10450; genus Udaeobacter. Next base: position 2,807 of record DATFXC010000224.1, read on the forward strand.
CGCTGGCATAAAAATTTTCCGTAGCATGCGAGTGCGTCGCGCCAAGCTGATGCGCCGGACCGTTCGGTCCGCGAAACGTAATCGGGATATTGAATTGGCCACCTGACATCATGAACATGTTGGGTGCGTTGTTCACCACCTGGTCGAAAGCCACTAGTGAGAAACTGAACGTCATGAACTCAATAATCGGTCGCAGTCCGACCATCGCTGCGCCGACGCCCAGGCCGGCGAATCCGTTCTCGCTGATCGGAGTGTCGATAATGCGTTTCGGACCAAAACGCTGCAGCAATCCGGCGCTGACTTTGTAGGCCCCTTGATATTCGGCGACTTCTTCGCCCATCAGGAAAACATTGGAATCACGCTCCAGCTCTTCAGCGAGCGCTTCGTTCAACGCCTGGCGATACGTGATTTCTCTCACGACTTAGCTCCGTTGAAATACACGTAATCGCGAAGTTTCTCGACCGGGAGCTCGGGGCTTTCTTCGGCGAACTTCACCGCAGCCAGCACTGTTTCCTTGGCACGCTTGTCGAGTAGATCGAACCGTTCGTTGGTCAATTTCCCCTCGCGCGTGAGCTGCGCGCGCAAACGGATAATTGGATCATCCAGGCGATACTTTTCCAGTTCCTCCTTCGTCCGGTAGCTTGCGGGGTCCGACATGGAGTGGCCGCGGTAACGATATGTACGTACTTCGAGAAATGCCGGATGGGATTCTTTCCGGATCGAGTCGGCAACCTCAGCTACTTTGTCGCGCACTTCGCGAAAGTTCATTCCATCGACGATTTCTCCGGGAATGTCGTAGCCCTCCGCGCGATCGACGATTTGCTTGAGCGATGTCGATCGCTTCACTGACGTGCCCATGGCAAAGAGATTGTTTTCGCAAATGAAAATGATCGGCAGTCTGTAGAGCGCGGCAAGATTCAACGCTTCGTGAAACGAACCCTGATTAATCGCGCCGTCGCCGAAGAAGCAGAGCGTCACTCGATCCTCGCCCCGGTACTTAATCGCAAACGCCAACCCGACCGCCAGCGGAACGTGCGCGGCGACGATCGCGTGGCCACCATACATATGATGCTTTTTGTCAAAAAAATGCATCGACCCGCCGAGTCCACGCGAACAGCCGGTCTCTTTGCCGAAAAGCTCTGCCATGCAGGCATTTGCGCTCGTGCCACGAGCTAGGGCGTGCCCGTGATCACGGTAAGCAGTGATGACGTAATCATCGGACCGTACGGCAGCGATCGTGCCGGTAACGACGGCTTCCTGGCCAATGTACAGATGACAAAATCCGCCAATCTTCTGCGCTTGATACTGCTGGCTGGCGCGCTCCTCGAAGCGCCGGATCAACAGCATTAGCGAGAGCATCTCGACTTCGTCGCGCTGCTCCACCGGCTGCATAATCGGTTATCCGGCAGCGATAGGACGGAATTGCGAAGCGCGTTCCCGTGATCTCCCCATGCTTCGACCGGCATTCATGCAAACAACAAAAAGACAGGTAAAAACAAGATCGCCCACGAGTGAATTGCGGAAAAACATCCAGGTCGGTGTCGCGCTATATTGAGGCAAGCCCACCGTTAGCGACTGAATCAATCCCGCGAAATTTTTCGCGTAACCGGGATCGCTCAACCAAGAGAACGTGTTCGTGATCACGTAGAACATCGTGGAACCAACAATCGACGTAGGCAAAAGCGTCTTCAGCGACACACGACTCTGCAAAAGGAGTCCGAGGCATCCGACAAGCGCCAGCGCTGCGTAGCGGACGAGAATCTGCGGATCGAGCAGCGGCGCGCCATAGCGAAAATTAATGATCGCGTCGGAAATGAATAATGTCAGCAGCGGCACTGCGAACTTATATTTTTTGGGGAAATAGGCAGCGCTACACAGAGCAATCGCTGCCAGTGGCGCGAAGTTGGAAAGCCAGCCCGCCCCAGAATGAATCAACAATCCTGTTGTGACTCGATAAACGACCGCTGACAAAACGAGTAGAAGCGCAGGAATCATTCCACAGAATCTATCCGGCCACTAAGATATGCAATGGGAAGATAGAACTCGTCATTCCGAGCAAAGTTGAAGTCCGTAACGCGACGGACGTAGTCCATGAAGCCAGGTTTCTCAATCCCGTAGCAGACCCCACAAATCCGCAGAATCCTTCGAGGCAGTTCCACTCAACCCAGGATGAGGGCGCGCTATTTCGCCGCTGCAAGCGCGTTGCTCAACCGGGCCTTCCGACGATTGGCCGCGTTGCGATGAATAATCCCACGCTTGGCGGCCTTATCGATCGCTGAAATCACCGCGCGGATTTGATCGGCGCCGCGCTCTGGCGCGGATCGGATTTGTTTCTGCAGTCTGCGCAGGTGCGTCTTAACGCTTCGATTATGGACCGCTCGTCTGACTGTCTGTCGAGCACGTTTAGCGGCTGATTTCGTCTTAGCCATCGACGATTAAAAACTTCATCGAGCCAACGCCTGCTAACACGCTTGTTATAAGCCTTTGTTCCCTGCGAATTTCGCTTTCTGCCTGGCGCCGGCGAGCGCTCCAGCCATTCGCATTTGTTCTACGGTGAGTGCGCTGGAAGGTGGCGTCGCAAGCGTGGTGGCACTTATCGGCGGCTCCGGCGTTACATTTGCAGCGACGACACCGCCGCTCATTTGCTGACGCGGCTTGGCCTTTTCCAGTTTGGGCAGCCGATCAGGAATAATCTGCACCACAGCACCGATGGGAACTTGCGCATAAAGCTCTGCGACGTCCTTCGATTTCATGCGGATGCAGCCGTAACTTGCGGGGCGACCGATCTTTTTTTCCTCCGGCGTGCCATGAATGTAAATACAACGTTGAAAAGCATGTGCGTTTTGCGCTTCCAATCCGCGCAGCCAGATGATGCGCGTGGTGATGGGGTCGCGGCCAGGAGCGTCGGGCTGAAGGACTTCACCCGTTAACCGCCGGTTATGGAACACAGCGCCGACCGGCACGTTGTCGCCGATCTTTTTTTCTACCGCCAGATAACCGAGAGGAGTGGTCATTCGTCCCCACGCGTCGCCCAAGCCGAACATTGACGTAGATATGGGATAGATCGCCACTTTACCGCCGTTGCGTAGAAGCATCAGCTTCTGATCACGGACGCTAATAATCAGCTGGTTCGAAGTGTCCACCGGCGCCAACGCAAACACGCTCGTAGCTGAGATCAGACTAAAAATTACTGCGAGGAGCCGAAGCATGGCCGGATCTTGTACTCGACAATTTCGATTTGTCACGCAGAAATTGTGGCCTGCGCGCGTGAACTTCCAAGATTCAACTTTGACCAACGACTCACGAAGGAACTGAGACAGACGTAGAGGAATCCACCCTGAAACATCAGCAGAAACGGGACCGAGAAAAACTGCCGGTGCATGATAGCATACACAACGAAGTAGCTGAAATAGATGGCAAACGCCAGCTCCGCGAGCGGGAGCGCTGACTTGAGCGGCCGGTACTTACAGCTCCGCCATGGCTGTGACTTGCGTTCAATTCCGTACTTTGGAGTCCGCGTAAAATCCGATTTGTGGTTAATCATCGCTTCGAGCACTGCTCGCGCGTTGTTGAGCGAGAGCCCGATTCCTAATGCAAGCAAACATGGCAGAAAAAGAAGTTCTTTGATCCACGTTGCCGGATGCAGTTCGCGCTGCGCGCAAATGTAAAAAAGGCCGACGGAAGCCGATGCTGCCAGGAAGATCGGGATATCGACGAGCACTGTGCGAACCCAGCCAACCGGAGGTCCACCGGTGGAAGGATATAAAAGGACGCAAAG
>DATFXC010000225.1:0-5026 GCA_035258625.1 Candidatus Udaeobacter sp.
GGTGGGATTTCTCAGAAAATGCTCACCCAGACCCTGCGCAGCCTCGAGCGAGATGGGCTGGTGCAACGCACAGTGCATCCGGTCGTACCGCCGAAGGTAGAATATTCGCTGACGAAGCTGGGACGCACTTTGATCGAGCCGTTACAGGGACTTTGTCGTTGGTCAGAAAAACATCTCGGTGAGCTTCAGGCGAACCGCGCGCGGGCCAAACAAACGGCGATGACGTAATGGAGTAATGGAGCGTGGGAATTTTGGAGCAGTGAATTCCATCGCTCCATTGCTTCACGACTGATCCGTTAGGCTGACTTATGCACCAGGCCGAGATTATTGTGCTTTTGTTGACGGCAGTCGGAGTTCTGGCCGTGGTGGCGCACAAGATTACGCTGCCGTATCCGATCGTGTTCGTCCTTGGCGGCCTCGCTTTGAGTGTCGCGCCGCGATTGCCGGCGGTGGACCTGAATCCGGACGTTGTGTTCTACTTCATTCTGCCGGCGTTGATTTATCCCGCTGCGTTGTTCACTTCGTGGCGTGATTTCCGGCGAAATCTGCGGGGGATACTCCTGCTCGCCATCGGACTGGTGCTGGCAACCATGCTGGCGGTTGCCTGGATCGCGCATTCCACTGTGCCTGGGCTCCCATGGGCCGCTGCTTTTGCGCTCGGCGCAATTGTTTCTCCGCCAGACGCCATTGCAGCGACAGCGATCATTCGCCGGCTGGGCGTTCCTCATCGCATACAGGTGATTCTCGAGGGCGAGAGTCTGGTGAATGATGCCACCGCGCTGGTTGCGTTGCAGTTTGCGATTGCCGCCCTCCTTACCGGCTCTTTCTCGCCGGGGTATGCGGCGGGGCGGTTTGTGTGGGCGGCGGCGGGCGGCATCGGAATTGGATTGCTTGTTGGCGTGGTGATGCGCTGGGTGCAGAGCCATCTGGATAATCCACCAATCCAAATCACATTCTCTCTGCTCACGCCCTTTATCGCCTATCTGACCGCCGAACAGATGCATGCATCTGGCGTTTTGGGGACAGTTGCCGCCGGTATTTTTCTTGGCTGGCATTCGCCGCTGATAATCACCGCGCGGACCCGCCTGCAAGTTTATGCGTTTTGGGAAACAATCACGTTCCTTCTTAACGGGTTCGTTTTTGTCGTCATCGGTCTCCAACTTCCCAGAATCCTGCACGCGTGGAGTCGCGAATCGCTCACCGGCGTGTTTATAAGTGCGATCATCGTCTGCGTTACGGTGATTTCAGTCCGTTTCGCATGGATGATACCGGGGACTTATCTGTATCGTGTGCTGAGAAGCGAACGAGAGGTGCGCGACCCCACCCCATCGTGGCAGCACGTTGCGATCGTTGGCTGGGCTGGCATGCGTGGCGTGGTGTCACTCGCGGCGGCGTTTGCATTGCCGCTGGCGTTGCCAACCGGCCGTCCCTTTCCCGGCCGCGATTACATTTTGTTTGTGGCCTTTTCAGTGATCCTGGTCACGCTCGTGTTACAGGGTCTGACGCTCCCGCTGTTGATTCGGAAACTGCGCGTCCCAAGCGATGGAGAGACCGATGAAGAGGAGCGCCTGGCGCGGTTGGAAGCAAACAAGGCTGCGCTCGAATGGATCGGAGAAGCGCGCGCAAAGTCCAACTTTCCGCCCGACGCGGTAGATCGTCTGCGCGCGGAATACGACGAGCGCATCGAGCAATTGGAACATTGCGCGGACAATCCCGACGAATGCCGGGGCGAAATCGCCACACCGCAGTATCAGCGCTTGCAACACCAAGCGCTGCGAGTGGAACGCAAAACCATCATCCGTTTGCGAAATGAGCGCGTGATTAATGATGACGCTTTGCGCCGAATTCAGCGCGACCTCGATTTGGCGGAAGCGCGGCTGATAGGAGGGTGAAACAACGTCAGGACCGGTGCAGCCATGTTGTAGAGTGCACTGTTCTCCGCGCAGCGCGATGCAACCGGCACGATCCGCCGTGGACAGCGGACACGACAGGCTCTCAGCTTATCCACTCACACCAGAAGAGGAGATCGATATCGTCCAGCAAGTCCCAGAAGAAAACGAGCAATGAAAAACCGTATCGCGCCGGCCAATCTCTGGCTGGTCCACCGAGGCGCGCTGCGCAGGTCTTCAGCTCTTTCTTGAAGAACCGAGCCAGATGCGACCGCACCTCTTCTGTAAGCAAAAGCTTTTCCATCCTGGCCCAACTGTTGTGGTCGGCCATCGCCCGACTGCCTGACTTGTCCGGATCAGCACCCAGGTAATCGAGGATGGAACGCCGCAGTTCAGTCGGATTTCTTTGCAGGTCATCAAAGAAATAAATGCGAAACCGGTCTGGGTGAACATAACGCTTCCATCGCGCGACAACTGCGCTCGGGTACGACCGCAAGAGCATCCCGCGGCGGAGCAAATTCCGATTGACTTCGTCGATGTCGGTTACGTCGAACGGTTCGATCTGGTGGTAACGCACTTCCATGGACAAGTGCGACCACACTCGCTCAACCGGATCACGGGCTAGGAAAATTACCTTCAAGTTTGGGAAATATCTGACGACTCGCCGAATGACCTGATTACTCAGCGTCGAATAGTTTGGCGAAATATCACCGGAAAGTAGCGGTCCCTTCGGTTCGAATAGTCGGGCATAATGCTCGAGATCTATGTACGGATTGGCACTGAGACTGTTTATGCTCTTGAGAAAGCGAACATCGCGCTCATCTCTGCAGCGCGGAGAAGATGAGCATTGGACCCTGCTCAATTGATCAAAATAATGCAGCTCCTTTAAAGGAGGCATCCAGAAATCCGGATGCGATTCGAGTTGTTGATAGAGCCATGTCGTTCCGCCTTTATGCACTCCGACACACAAGAAATCGGGTCGTGCACCTTTAGCACCGGAGCCGTTCCCGTTCTTATGTTGGCCGTTGCTGGCGCGACCATTGAATGTCCAGGTCCATCTCATGCTGGATTATTTTTCCTTCGGCGTCGAGAAAGCAAGAACGTTGGCAGCCTCAGCAAATCCAGTCACACCAGAAGAGGAGATCGATACTGTCGTCCAGCAAATCCCAGAAGAATAGTAGCAGTGAAAAGCCGTATCGTGACGTCCAGCTTTTCGCGCGTCCGCCAAGTTCCGAGGCACATGCTTTGAGTTCCTGTTCGAAAAATTGAGCCATACGGTCGCGCACTTTTGCCGTAAGCCGAAGCTTCTCGCGGCCGGCATCGTTATTGTCGTGGGGTTTTAATCCGCCGCTTGGCTTGTCGGGATCGCCGCCTAGAAAACGCAGAATCGATCGCCGCAGTTCAGCGGGGTTTTCCTTCAGGTCGTCGAAGAAATAAAGACGGAAGTTTTCCGGACGAACATAACGTTTCCAGCGCGCCACAACCTTGCTCGGATGCGACCGAACCAGCACCCCCGGATTCAATAGATTCCGAATCACCTCCTCGGGATCCGTCGCATCAAAGCGATTGATCATTCCGAGGCGCATGCCCATCGACAATTGCGACCAAGCTCTCTCGACAGGATCACGCGCCAGAAACACAACTTTCAAGTTGGGGAAGTGATTGACAACTCGCTCGATGATCTCGTCGCTCAGAGTTGAATACGCTGGCGAAATGTCACCCGAGAGAAGCGGTCCTTTGCGACAGAACAACCGACCGTAATTTTCCAGATCGAGATAAAAACGCGCACCTAGGTTGTTCATATCCTCCAGAAAGGAGGTGTCGCGCTCGTCTCCGCATCGTGGAGGATGGAATCGCTTCGCTTTATTGAGCAGATCCAGATAATGCAGTTCCTTTACTGGGGGCATCCAGAAATCGGGATGCTGCTCAAGTTGCTGATAAAGCCACGAGGTTCCGGCCTTCTGTGCTCCCACGCATAGGAAATCCGGACACGGATCGCCGGCCTGGAAGAAAGCTTCCACTTCCGTTTCGCGGCCGTTCCCGTTGCGAGCTTTAAAAGGCCAGAGCGCGGGCACGGGCGTAATATTTCCTGTTCCCCTGGAAAATAGCAAGCAATGATCGCCGTTCGAAAGATCGCGCGTAAGTTGCGGCGAATTTCAGGAAAGCTCGGGACCTTCTTTCCACTTCAGTGACTGCTTCAGCCGTCGAGTGATACGATCACGCTTCCTGACGCTATCGTTTTTTCGCTCGAGATAAGCTGCTATCCATCGCCCTGACATCTCGTTAGCTTGCTTTTCCAAGCCGGACGGGACAATTTCGATTCGCGCTGGCAGCGGCACATGCAGAAATTCCAGAACGCATTCGACAGCAGCCCGATTGCTTGCTACCAGGTCTTCATAAAACAATGTCAGCGCTTCAATTCGATTTTCGCGAAAGTAATTTTCCCACGCTGTGTTGTGTTCCGCGATCCGATTGCACCATTCGTCAATCACCTTAAAATCGAACTTCGGAACGCCGCGTGGCCGCGGTTTCTCTCCGGCTCTCTGAGCCCAGACACCGGTTTGGCAAGCTATTGCCCAGGAGACTGCCTGCTCCACTAGATTCCGTCGGCGAAGCCAAACATATTTCGGTCTGTGAAAAACCGATGCGAGAAGATCCGCCCTGTCCGGAGCATTGTATTTTGGAATGTCCCGCAACATCTCAAGCATCCGGTCGAAATAACTCCACATGACCACAGTGCCGAATACGCCATTTGCAGTTGTGTTGTCCTGTAACACGCGCTGGATGTATTGCATCCGTGATGGCGATTTCCAGCGACGTTCCCAGGTCTCTCCAGGTTTTGCCAAAAAATGCTCAGCCGGAAGCCCGGCCACACCAGTGCTTCGGAGAAGAGTACAAAGCAAATGCGTACCGCTGCGCTGAACCGATGCAATGATGTAAGAATTGAGAATTTCCATTTCCGGGATAGTCCGCATTGACTGTCCATCCCAACGCGTAAACGGTTTGGGCGGACCTGAGAAGTGAATCGCAGGATATGTGAGTCAAATGAAGCAAGCAAGTGGCTCCCGGATTTTTCTCCTTTCACCCGCTTCCGCCGGCGGTGAAAGGGCCCGCATGATCTTGCGTGATCAGGCGCA